>JAIORY010000273.1 GCA_021107915.1 Bacteroidales bacterium
TTTGTAAAGAATAGAGAACAATGTAAAAACAAGTTTTATGGATTAACTTGTTTTTATAAACAAGTTGGCGTGCATTAAAAACCCGAACTCAAATTGAAACTTATTACTTGGAATTGCAACATGGCTTTTAGAAAAAAAGCGGAATTTATACTGACTGAAAATCCAGATATAATTGTCGTCCCTGAAAGTGAAAGTCCAGAAAAATTAAAGTTTAAAGAAAATGTCACTAAACCAAATGATATTTTTTGGTATGGAGACAACCCAAATAAAGGAATTGGAATTTATTCATATTCGGATTTTAAAATATCAATATCGGACATACATAATCCTGACTATAGGTACGTAATACCTTTGAATGTAAAAAATAAAGACATTGAATTTGTTTTATTAGCAATTTGGTGTCAAAAACCAACAGATAGTGATAATTATGGAACTCATACGTGGAATGCAATACATTACTATTCGGATTTGTTAAATAGCGAAAAAGTAATTATTGCTGGAGATTTTAATAGCAGTTCGATTTGGGACAAAAAAAATAGAGAAGCAAATCATTCAAATATTGTAAATAAGCTCAAAGAAAAAGGAATAGAAAGTAGTTATCACTTATTTTACAACGAAGAACAAGGTAAAGAAAGTAAAGCGACATTATTTATGCATAGAAAAATAGAAAGACCTTATCACATTGACTTTTGTTTTACATCAAATTATTTCACCAGTCGATTAAAAAATGTTTCCGTTGGAGAATATGAAACTTTGACAAAATTAAGTGACCATAAACCTGTAATTTGTGAATTTGAGGAATAAAAAAAATAACGACACGCCAATAATGTGTAAAAATAATGGATATATAATTGATAATTTGAGTTTTGTGGCTCGTAATCAGCCCTGCCAAATCTTCGATTTGACGGATTTTCAAAGGTTGAAGATTTGGCTACTTGCTAAGTTGAAAGATTATCGCTTCGAATCACGCCACTATTCTTACAGTCTGATGTTATGGCACATTAAAATGAAGATAATAGTTACCATATTAATTTTATTAAATTCTGTATTTGTTACAGGACAAATAGTTTTTAAAGGAAAGGTAAAGACTTATGAAGACAATCAAGAAATTCCTTTTTCCCTAATTTGCATAGACACTATTGAAACTTTTAAAGGGTTTTCAATCCATAAACCAATTGACACGACAATTACTAACCGGAATGGAAATTTTATTATAACTACAAATTATCGAAAAGAATTAAACTTAATTTTTGCATACATGGGTTATGTTCCTTTGACTGTAAAAAATATAGAAATAGAAAAAAATAATAGGGAAATAGACTTCGGAATTATTTATCTACCTCACCGTGGACAATGGGTTGAAGGATATAAGCCACCAGAAGGTGAGACAAAAAAGGAAACAAGAAAAAAACTAAAAGAATGGAGAAAAAACAATGAACCTGTCCCTATAAACTGGGCGGGATTTTCACCTGACTTCTTTGAACCATATAAAGGAATGGATACGATTTATATGGAATATCCCGAATCTGGGTCACAAAAAGAATTTCAAATAAAAAATGAAAGTTTGATTATTGATTATAAAGAATTTATGAAAGAATAACGTATCATAACAGCAAATCATAGCCCATAGCCGCTTTAGTGCTATCAAGACAAATGAGTAGTAAAACAAACATACAAGTAATCAAGAAACATCTTGCAAGTGAACGGCTACGGGCCATATTTGCGAGACGTTCATAATACAAAAAAATGAATAGACTTATAATAATTGGAAATGGATTTGACCTAGCTCATGGATTAAAAACTAGTTCTTCCGACTTTCTTTTAAACTATTTTAGTGAATCAATTAATAATTTTTATAAATCAGGTAAATACTCTGATTTATTATTAGAAGTGAAATTTGCAAATGACTATTTTTCAAGGTTTGGTAAAATGCCTGAGCTTGCAACTAGTAAAAATGTTCTTAAAAAAATTGAAAATATTCAGAATGGTTCAGACTTTGTTTTTAATATTCACTCTAAATTATTAGTTCTGGCATATGAAAAGCTAAAGGATATAAATTGGGTTGATTTGGAAATAGAGTTTTTTAATGTGTTAATTGAAACTAGAAAACTTAGCAAAGAAGTCAATGCAAAAGGAATTATTAATCTTTTAAATAATCAATTAGACTTTCTAAAAAGTAAATTAATTAAATATCTTGATTCTCAGCAAAAAGAATACAATGCACTTCTTAATAAGAAATTATTTATTGATTGCTTCTGTGAACAAATCAAGAAGCAAGAAGTTGTAACAGTTAACCTTTCAGAGGATGTTTTCCCGGATAACTTATATTTTCTAAATTTCAATTATACAAATACTTTCCAAAAATATTTAGATTTATGCAGGAAACAAATTCCATCACAGTTCAATTTTATTCATGGAAATTTAAATGGAGAGTATGGTGATCCAATCTTTGGTTTTGGAGATGAATTTGATAAAAGATTCCTTGAATTTGAAGATGATAGAAATAATGAATTGTTTAAGTATATTAAGTCGTTTGAATATTTAAAAACTAAAAATTATTATTCATTAACTCGTTTTATTGAATCTAATTCATTTCAGGTTCACATTTACGGTCATTCTTGTGGTATTTCTGATAGAACATTATTGAATCAAATATTTGAACATAAACATTGTGAATCAATAAAAGTGTATTATCATAAGATTGATAATAAAAATAATGATTTTACAGAAAAATCTTATGAAATAGCAAGACACTTTAAGGATAAAGTTATGTTACGAAAGAAACTAGTACCATTCGAATTGTCAAGAGAAATGCCACAACCTATGATATAAATAGTGAAATAAAGAATAACAAAAGGAATAAGTATAACACGTGCTAAAATAATGCGAGATACAAAGTTAAATGAATCAATAACAAAATAATAAATGATTGTAAGCAGAAAGCAAGGTGTTTCAAATCCTATGCTATTTATAGCACAAACCATTGTTTTCAAAATTCAATATTTTTTTCAAACACAGCCAAAATAAAAAAGGCTAAAGTCATTTACGACAATAGCCTTAGTTTTTGTAAAGTAGTATTCCCCTTCTTCCTTTTTCCTTACTTTTCTTCTTCTTTTTTCTCTTCGGCTTTCGGCTCTTCTTTCTTTTCTTCTTTCACTTCTTCTTTTTTCTCTTCGGCTTTAGGTTCTTCTTTCTTTTCTTCTTTTACTTCTTCTTTCTTCTCCTCAGCTTTAGGTTCTTCTTTCTTTTCTTCTTTTACCTCTGCCTTTACTTCTGCTTTTACTTCTGCTTTTACTTCTGCTTTTACTTCTTCAGTAGCTTCTGTTTTTGCTTCTTTTGCGGCTTCAACAGCTTCTCCGGCTTCAGCAGCTTTTTCTTCAAGTTCCTTAGCTCTTTTCTTAGCTAAATTTTCGGCTCTGGTGTTATTAACTTTTGCTTCAGCATCAATTTTTTCTTTTTTCTTATTTCTGTCAGCTTGGTCAATATCTTTCTGAATTTTTTCAACTTTTTCTTCTTTTTCAGAAAGCCATGCTCTGAATTTAATTTCTGCTTGTTCTTCGGTTAAAGCACCTTTTTTTACTCCTTTGAGTAAGTGGGCTTTGTAAAGTACGCCTTTAAACGATAAAATAGAACGTACTGTGTCGGTTGGCTGAGCGCCTTTTTGCAACCAATCCAAAGCTTTGTTAAAATCTAAAGTGATTTCTGCCGGCTTTGAAACAGGGTTGTAAGTGCCAATTTTTTCAATAAATTTTCCGTCACGTGGTGCACGACCATCCGCAATAACTATGTGATAAAAAGGACTTGCTTTTTTACCACGTCTCTGCAATCTGATTTTTGTTGGCATTCTAAAATAATTTTAATTGTTAATTGATTTTTTTATTTTTGGAAAAGTTTGAATAATCAATAGAAAACTCATTTTCCTCCTCCGATTTTTCGGGGTGCAAATATCTGAATATTATTTTAATAATAAAAGGAAAAGTTATAAAAATTTAGATAATATTAAATTTCAATTAAAAACTCTTTATCGAAAGAAATATTTATTTAATTATTTGTCGGAGTGGGGAGATTTGAACTCCCGACCTCTTGACCCCCAGTCAAGCACGCTAACCAGACTGCGCCACACCCCGGAATATTATTTTGCAAAATTAAAAATATTTTCTTATCAGAAGTAAAAACTGATTAAAACAATTCCTCTAATTTCCTCTTCACTTCTTCAAAATCAGGGTCAACATCAAAAACAATTGATGGTTTTAAATAATGAAGCTTAGTAGTTTTTTTAAATCTTGCTTCCCCACCTCCGGTAATGTTCAACATAATCAAAGCATCCTTTTTGATTTTATTTTCTTTTACTTCTTTTATCAAAGTAGCAGTTGCAACAGCAGCAGCCGGATGAATATCTATTCCTTCGGTTTTTTCAAATAAAGCACTTGCTTTTCGAGCTTCTTCATTTGTTGCGGTTAGCACATCGCCATCGCTATCTTTCAAAGCATCGTATAATCCTCCAGTAATCGAATAAGGAGGTCGTCTGTTTGAAAGCACTTTTGCATCAATTTCATCAACTTGTTTTTTAGCAATTTCATCATCAAAAGATAACTCACGCAAACCGGCTCTCCATGCATCCTGAAGAGGTTTAAACGGATAATTTTGAGAAACCATTAATTTCATTTTTCTATTACCAAATCGTCCGTCTTTTAATAATCGCAAATTTGCTTCCCATGCAGCAACAGCTCCTGTTCCGCTTCCTACTGCCTGAAAATAATATTCAGGAATTTTTCCAATGTATGTTGCAGCCGAAAGTACTGTTGTCCCCATTCCTTCTCTTCGTGCAACATTTTTCGCTCCACCTTCAGGTAAAAAACGATCAATTTTGCAAGCTAAATTTGAAAGATAAATAGCATCATAATAATCACTTCCGCTTTTACTGACAATTAGCTTTACACAATCATTCAATGGTTTTTCAAACCACATTTCATTATCGATATAATCTTCGGGAACACATAATAATAAAGGAATATTATTATCTGAACAAACCTGAGCAAATGCACGTGCAGTATTTCCGGCAGAAGCAACTACCAGAATTTTGTCGGTTTGAGAATTCAATCTTCCACAAACTGAGTACGCTTCGGTTTCTTTAAAAGAACAGGTTTTCATTTCTATTTCTTTTTCAGGCCAATATCCACTAAAAGTAATATATAGATTTGTAAGTCCTAATTCTTTTGCAAGCCCTACACTTTTATAAGTACACGGAGCATACGACCCTCTTAAAGTTTTGTTTATCGGAAGCCAATCGGCAAATTTATAAATACCGTAACTATCGTCTTTTACTTCAAGTTTTTCTTTTTTATAAACTGCTCTTATTAGCCCCGGTTTTTCTTCACCCGGAGCTTCAAGCAACCAACCTGTATCTTCAAATATTTTTCCTGTAGCAATTGATTTTAATTTATATTTGGTTTTGTTAATTTGTTGAGCCATGATATGTATTTATTTAAAATAATTTACAAAATTAAGAATTTGTATTAAATCAGTATTATATTAACAATGAAAATTTCTACATAAAATTGGAAATTAATAATAATTGTATTACATTTACTCACAAAAAAGAAGTATCAAATAATATCAATATTAAACAAACAAAGCAATTAATATATGTTTGATACGAAATAAAACAATCTTTCCACAAATAATTTAAATTATGCAAATAAAAAATTTAATTCAACAACTTGAATGGCACACCGTACGACGTTGGTCAACAAGGGAGTTATCCGGTATTCGCAAGATCATATTTCATCAGGAACTTGGTGATAGTACGATTGAGCAAGTGAATTCTTATCACATTAAGCCAAATCATATTTCTCCACGCGGATGTCCGCATTTTGCTTATCATTATGGGATAAGAAAAAACGGAGAAATTATTCAGGCAAATGAACTCTCGCAAATTACCTGGCATACTAAAGGTGAAAATTCACATGGTATCGGTATTATGCTGGTAGGAAATTTCAAAGGCAATGGAAATGAAGATGCAACTGATGATCCAACAGATAAACAAATTAAGTCGGCAGAAGAACTTGCTAATTATCTTATTGATGTGTTTAAACTCAGCAAACAAGATGTTTTCGGACATTATCAATTTGGCAAACCGGTTTGTCCTGGTTTCAAAATGCAGGAATGGATTGAGAATTTCAGAAATGATATTTCAGAAATTAAAGATATTATAAAAATTAAAAAAACTGTTAAAGAAATCCAAAAACGATTGAACAGTCTCGGCTATGCAGCCGGACCTGTTGACGATATGATGGGAGTTAGAACCCGTTATGCTATACGCAGATTCCAAACTGATAATCTTCTTGAAACCGATGGAATTGTTGGACCACAAACATGGAAAAAATTATTATTACTAACACAAAACGGATAAAAATATGAAAGCTACAGAATATGACGAAAAAACAATTATTGGAGAAAATGGTTTTTGGAGAAAATGGTTTTCAAAATTCTTATTTACAATAATTAGCGTAAAAGTTTGGGGACTTGTTGCCGCAACATGGGTATCAACCTGCTTACTTCTAATTCATGATAAAAAAATAATTATTGAAGGAATCGAAGAAGGCATTCTTACAACAGGTATTTCCGGTGGTCAATGGCTCACTTTTAACACTACTATCTGGGCATTAATATTTGGAATGAAAGAAATTTTCAGGATAACTGAAAAGAAAGATAAAGATGAGCAAACCGCCCTCGAACAGCAATCGAAATCAAAAGAAAGAATTGCTGCTATTGTTACAGAACCCAAAAATTCATCAGTAACGAGAATAACAAAAGAAGGATTAGAAATCGTTGGTGATGAACCTGATAACCAATAAAACTCAAAGCCATGTCAAAAACTATAAAATATATATTGATCGGAATAGTTTTGCTGGGTGTATTATTTTTAATTGGTTATTTTGCCAATGAAAATAATTCTCCCGGAACTATAATTGCAGGTCTTGCCGGAGCATGGGCTGCATTCAAATCGAAGATTTTTTCTACAAAAAGCCTTAAAGAAAACATTGAAGAAGTTGAAGAAGAACATTCATTAAAACGTGAAGAATGGAAAATAATTAAAGATGAATATGATAGTAAATTCAATGCTATTAAAGCACGTATGGATTATCTTGATTATACTTCTGCAAAAATTTCATCACAAATAAGTGAACTTGATAAAGAAGAAATCGAAGAAATAAAGAAAATTGAGAACATCACTCGTGAAAAAAGATTGAGGTTGCTTAATAAGACTTAATGAATTTCAGATTTAAAATTTATGATTTTAGATTCATAAATTTATTTGGATAAGCAAATGTGTATTTATTATAATAAAATCCAAACAATTGTTTTAATTAAAATAACAATCATATGAAAACTTTACTAACAATAATTTTTACAATAATTTTATCAGTTTCAATATTTTCTCAGGAAACTGATACCCTTACCGGCTATATTGATCCCGGGCAATCATTTACAAATCCATTCAATGAAACTCTGGTTTTTATGACAACAGAGAGAGTTGACAGAATTTTAAAAATGAATATTCAATACAGTATTGCTACTCAAAAAATTGCATTACTTGAAAAGCAAATTTCTACAATGCAGGAAAGGACATTTCTTTCTGATAGTGCCATTGCAATTAAACAAGCTGAAGCAGAATTTTGGAGATTAAAATTACTGAACAACGATTTAAAACTCGAAGATCAAAGAAAAATTAATCTTAAACTTGCCGATGATAAACGGCGTTTACGAAATTCAAGGTTGTATTATTTTGTTGGTGGCGGTTTGGTTGCAACTTTGGTGTATATTGGAGTTAAATAGAGGTTTTCCACAAAATCATAAATATTAAATTAAGCAGTCATATTGTCATATTTGTTATTTTAAATATGTTATTGATTAATACTTGTTTATAATTGATTAATCTTATGGCATAATTTTAGAGCAACAGATAAAAATTTTATTAAAAATTCTAAATCTAAATATATGATCAGTAAAAATTCAGAAAAGACAAAATGCCTGATTATTGGATCAGGACCAGCCGGATATACTGCTGCAATTTATGCTGCAAGAGCAGATTTAAAACCAATACTTTACGAAGGGCTTCAACCCGGAGGACAACTTACCACAACAACAGAAATTGATAATTTTCCCGGATACCCCAAAGGAGTTGAAGGAACCACAATGATGGAAGACCTAAAAAAACAAGCTCAAAGATTTGAGACAGATGTTAGATTTGGAATTATCACCGATGTTGATTTTTCGGAACGCCCTTTTAAAGTTAAAGCTGATGACGGAAAAGAAATAATTGCAGAAACTGTGATTATTGCAACAGGTGCTTCAGCAAGATGGTTAGGCATTGAATCTGAAGAAGCATATAAAGGTTATGGAGTTTCGGCTTGTGCAACTTGCGATGGCTTTTTCTACAAAGGAAAAGATGTAGCAATTGTTGGCGGGGGAGATACAGCTGCTGAAGAAGCTACTTATCTTGCCAAGCTTTGCAATAAAGTTTATCTTATCCATCGTCGCGATGAACTCAGAGCTTCAAAAGCAATGCAGAAAAAAGTTCTTGACACACCAAATATTGAAGTTCTTTGGGATCATATTCCAAAAGAAATAACAGGGAAAGAAGCAGGATTCAGTAAAGAAGTTACCGGAGCTATCCTCGAAAACGTAAAAACCAAGAAAGAAACTAAGATCAATATTGATGGATTTTTCGTGGCAATAGGTCATTCTCCAAATTCACAAGTTTTTAAAGGACAAGTTGATATGGCTGATACCGGATATATTAAAACTGCCCCCGATTCTACAAAAACAAATATTGAAGGAGTATATGCCTGTGGTGATGTGCAGGATCATATTTTCAGGCAAGCTGTAACTGCAGCAGGAACAGGATGTATGGCTGCAATTGAGGCTGAAAGATTTCTGGCTTCATAATAAATCTGTATTTCTAAATTAAAAGCTGTTTGAATTTTATGTTTAAATAGCTTTTTTTGTAATTTTATCTTTTTAATCAATTTGATGAAAACAAGAGAAAGCAAAATAAAAACAGCATCCTGGGTTGGCATTTATGGAAATGCTGTTTTATCAATTGCTAAAATTACTGTTGGAATAATTGCAGGAAGCCTCGCAGTTGTTGCTGATGGAATTGATTCGGCGAGTGATATCCTGACTTCAATAATAACTTTGATCACGGCATACATCATCACAAAACCACCTGACATCAAACATCCTTATGGCTACCAAAGAGCCGACACAATCGCAACCAAAGCACTTTCGTTTGTCATATTTTTTGCCGGCGCACAACTTGGAATCTCAACTATAATGAATTTAATCGAAGGAGAAATTCGTGAAATGCCTTCTTTTATAGCAATTTATGTTACTCTTGTTTCCATAGTTGGAAAATTATTGCTTGCAAGATATCAATTCAGAATCGGTAAAATTACAGAAAGTCAAATGCTGATAGCTAATGGAAGAAACACTCAAAATGATGTAATAATCTCTCTTTCCGTATTGCTTGGTCTGTCATTTACTTTTATTTTTAAACTTCCTGTTCTTGATACGATTACTGCACTTGCCGTGAGTATTTGGATTATGTATGTTGCATTTAAAATTTTTATGCAAACCAATATCGAATTAATGGACGGAATAGAAGATACTTCAATTTACAATGATGTTTTTAAAGCTGTTGATCAAGTTAAAGATGCTCATAATCCTCATAAAGTCAGAATACGAAAGATTAGTAATAATTTTATTATTGAACTGGATATTGAAATTGATGGTTCAATAAATTTAAAAGAAGCTCATAAAATTTCACATGAAGTAGAAAAAAGTATCAAAAAAAGTATTCCAAATGTTTACGAAGTTTTAATTCATACCGAGCCTTGCGGTGATATGGATAAAAATGAAAAATTTGGTATTTCAAATAAAATTCTGAAAAAATAGCTTATTAATCTTTATTTTTTACTTTTTTATTGATTATTGAGTGGTGATTTATTTTAATATTCTTTTCAGATCATCAGGATTTTGCCGACAATCCCAAATTGAAAGTACAATAATATTCTTTCTTGTTATTTCGTAAATTATAAGATAGGTCTTTAAGATTTTAATCCTTATGTTTTCAATATCTGTTTTCTTTCCAATTAATGGATACTTACAAATAAGCCTCAATGATTCTTTAATCAATCCATTTAATTTCTTACTATAAGTTGTGGATTTATTGTGTTTATTCCAATATTCAAAAATTCTTTTCCTGTTGTGCTGTGCCTTTTTAGACCAAATTAATTGTTTAGCCATTCGTCAATTTCTTTATCAGCTTGTTCTTCTGTTAAATAATCCCCATTTTTAATTTGTTGTTGGGCATCAGCAATAGCATTTTTCTGATCATCAGATAAAATATAAACATCCAAATCAGTTTCTTCGTTTTCAATCAGACGATACATTTCTTCAAGAATCTCATCATTTTTTATTCTGTTTATTTTTCCAATCAATTTTTTTCTTAATTCAATTACTGTCATGACAAAAATTTTTATCAAAGATACAAATTTTTATTGGCGAAATGAAAAATTTTCATTTTTTTAATATTTAACTTGTTTATTATCTTATAAGGTTACCAACCGTTAAAAGGTTGGCAACCTATCATCACATTTTAAATCTCAAATTTTTAGAGCATGACTTTATAACAAGCTCAAATTATTCTAAATTCTTACATGCAAAAAGCAGCTTATTCTGACTAAGGTTTTATATCTTTGCGGCAAATTTTGACAATAAATATACTGCTTTATGATTATTTTTTATAAAGGCACTAACAACACTATTTTTGCTACTGAGACTCAGAGCGATCTATCTCAAACCGACAAAGATAAACTCTCATGGCTTTTTGGAAATGCTGAAATAATTCATGAAAAAAACATGCAGGGATATTTTATCGGACCACGCAAAGAAATGATCACCCCTTGGAGTACTAATGCTGTTGAGATTACTCAAAATATGGGAATTGATGGGATTTTGAGAATAGAAGAATTTATTCAGGTTGAAGAGAAAGATACTGAATTTGACCCAATGTTAAAATCATTTTTCGAAAATCTTGATCAGGAAATTTTTACTATTGATCTTAAACCTGAACCAATAAAATTTATTGATGATATTCAGGATTATAATTCGAAAGAAGGATTAGCCCTAAGTGCAGATGAAGTTTTATATTTAGAAGATTTGAGTAAAAAACTAAATCGTAAACTTACCGACAGCGAGGTTTATGGCTTTGCACAAGTAAATTCAGAACACTGTCGTCATAAAATTTTTAACGGAACTTTTATTATTGATGGAGAGAAAATGAAAGATTCCTTATTTACCCTCATCAAAAAAACCTCTAAAATAAATCCCAACAAACTTGTTTCGGCATATAAAGATAATGTCGCTTTTGTGGTTGGACCACAAGTTGAACAATTTGCCCCCAAAACTCAGGATAAAGCCGATTATTTTGCAATAAAAGACATAAACACAATAATTTCGCTTAAAGCGGAAACCCACAATTTTCCAACAACAGTTGAACCATTTAACGGAGCTTCAACAGGGACTGGCGGTGAGATCAGAGACAGAATGGCAGGTGGAAAAGGAAGTATGCCTTTGGCAGGAACGGCTGTTTATATGACATCTTATCCCCGAACAAAAAACGACCGGAAATGGGAACAAAAAACCGAAGCCAGAAATTGGTTATATCAAACACCTGAAGAAATTCTTATTAAAGCATCAAACGGTGCCAGCGATTTTGGAAACAAATTCGGGCAACCGTTAATCTGCGGTAGCCTCCTGACCTTTGAGCATTTCGATAATTTGAAAAAATACGGTTACGATAAAGTGATAATGTTAGCCGGTGGCATTGGTTATGCTAAAAAAGAAGACAGTCATAAAGATATTCCCGAAGAAGGTGATGTAATTGTAGTTCTTGGTGGCGACAATTATAGAATCGGAATGGGCGGTGGTGCTGTATCCTCAGTTGCAACCGGTGAATTCGGTAATAATATTGAATTAAATGCCGTTCAGCGTGCAAACCCAGAAATGCAAAAAAGAGTTGCAAATGCAATTAGAGCTTTGTCCGAAGCTGATAAAAATACAATAGTTTCTATTCACGACCACGGTGCAGGAGGGCATCTCAACAGTCTCTCGGAACTGGTTGAAGAAACCGGTGGAACTATCGAAATTAATAAATTACCTATTGGTGATCCCACCCTTTCCGACAAGGAAATAATTGGAAATGAATCACAGGAAAGAATGGGGCTTATTATCAAAAAAGAAGATTTTAGCCTGTTAAACAAAATTTCGGAACGAGAAAGAGCTCCGATTTATTCGGTTGGGAATATTACTGATGACATGAATTTTAAGTTTGTCAATAAAGATAAAAAATGTCCAATCGACCTAAAACTTGAATATTTTTTCGGCAAACCTCCAAAAACAATCCTGACAGATGAAACGATAAAAAATGATTTTGACCCAATTAATTATGATGCTGAAAAACTAAATGAATATCTGAAAAACGTACTCCAACTTGAAGCAGTTGCTTGCAAAGACTGGCTCACAAACAAAGTTGACAGATCGGTAACCGGCAAAGTTGCAAAACAACAATGTGCAGGAACAATTCAGCTTCCGGTGAATAATGTAGGCGTAATGGCTTTGGATTATCAGGGACAAAAAGGAATAGCAACTTCAATTGGTCATGCTCCGGTGGCAGCACTTGTTGATCCTGCCAAAGGTTCGGTTCTTTCAATTGCCAAAGCTCTGACAAACATTGTCTGGGCACCGATTGAAGACGGTTTATCAGGAATTTCGTTGAGTGCAAACTGGATGTGGCCTGCAAAAAATAAAGGCGAAGATGCCCGACTTTATCAGGCAGTTGAAGCTGTTAGTGATTTTGCCTGCAAACTTGGAATTAATATCCCGACAGGAAAAGATTCTTTGTCGATGACGCAAAAATACAAAAACGGTGATGTTGTTTATTCGCCGGGTACAGTTATTATTTCTGCCGGTGGCGAAGTTTGTGATATTAAGAAAGTCGTTAGTCCGATACTTTCCTATGATAAAAATTCAAGATTAATTTACATTGATCTTTCAAAAGATAAATATTGCCTTGGCGGAAGTAGTTTTGCACAATCAATAAATAAACTCGGCAATTCCACTCCCACCGTAAAAAACACAAAATATTTTGCTGAAGTTTTTAATGCAATCCAAAAACTTATTCTAAAAAATAAAATAATTTCGGGACACGATATTTCTGCCGGAGGACTGATAACTACACTTCTCGAAATGACTTTCACTTCTAATAAAATTGGTTTGGATATTGATCTTTCCGAAATTCCCGAAAGTGATATTATTAAACTTCTTTTCAGCGAAAATCCGGGAATAATTATTCAGGTTGATGATGTCGATTTTGTTACAAACATATTTAAAAATCAAAATATTGATTATCACCTTATCGGGAAACCTTCTTCAAACAGAGTACTAAAAATAAAACAATCTGACAAGGAATTCAATTTTGATATTGATGAACTTCGCGATGTATGGTTTAGCACTTCTTATCTTTTCGATAAAAAACAATGTGGCGAAAAGCTTGCTTTGGAGAGATTCAAAAACTATAAAAATCAGGAAATAAAATTTGATTTCAATTCTGATTTTTCGGGTTTGGCAAAACAATACGGCATTGATTTAAAACGCCGCGAAGCAAGCGGAATCAAAGCTGCAATAATCCGCGAAAAAGGTGTTAATGGCGACCGCGAGATGGCTTATTCAATGTATCTTGCCGGATTTGATGTTAAAGATATTCACATGACCGACCTTATCTCGGGAAGAGAAAACCTTGAAGATGTAAACTTAATTGTCTTTGTAGGAGGATTTTCAAATTCAGATGTTCTCGGGTCTTCAAAAGGATGGGCCGGTGCTTTTCTTTATAACGAAAAAGCCAAAACTGCTCTGGAGAATTTCTATGCCAGAAACGATACAATGAGCCTTGGAATTTGTAACGGCTGTCAGTTGATGATGGAACTCGGACTTGTTTATCCTGATCATAAAGAAAAACCAAA
>JAIORY010000043.1 GCA_021107915.1 Bacteroidales bacterium
ACTGCCGACTGTGTACTGCCGACTGCCTACTTATTCTTCAACTTCTTCATATGACTAAAATATTTTCTCGTTTCGCTCATCACAACAGGAGTAAGTAATATTAAAGCAATTAGATTTGGAATAGTCATAAAAGTGATAACCATATCCACAAAATTCCAAACCATTTCAATTCCCCAAATTGCTCCGAGGAAAACAAATAATCCGTAAAGATATCTATATGGTTTTATGAATTTTTCGCCAAATAAATAATTTACTGCTCTTGTTCCGTAATAAGACCAACTGATAATTGTACTGAAGGCAAAAAGAATTAAGCCAATAGCAACGATATGTTTGGCAAGATATGACAAACCGATTTTGGATAAACCTCTTGACATACCTTCAACAGTCATTGCAATTTCTTCGGTTGAGGAATTCCATGCGCCTGTAACAATAATAACTAATGCTGTTAAAGTACAAATAATAAGAGTGTCAACAAGCGGACCTACTGAAGCAACAAGACCTTCACGAGCAGAGTACTCGGTTTTTGCAGCAGCATGAGCAATGGCGGCTGAGCCTTGTCCTGCCTCGTTTGAAAATAATCCGCGCCTTACTCCCCACAACAAAGTCATCATAAATGTAGAACCCACAAAACCTCCAGCTGCCGCCGTTCCTGTAAAAGCATCATGGAAAATTAAATTAAATGCATCCGGAACAGCTTCATGCATTACAAAAATTACAGTCAATGCACTTAAAATATAAAGTAATGCCATAAAAGGAACAAGCTTTGAGGTTACTTCTGCAATTCGTTTTATGCCTCCAACAATAACAAGAAGTACAAATGCCGTAATTATGGATGCTGTAATATATTTACTTTGAAGTGTAAATCCGGCTATTGAAACCATCTCAGGAATATTATAACTGGCATGAAAAATACCTGTCATTGAATTTGACTGAGCCATATTTCCGGTTCCCAAAGAGCATAAAACAGCCGCAATGGCAAAGATTACTGCAAGTACTTTTGCAAATTTACCGAGTATATGTTTCAAACCGTATTGCATATAATACATAGGTCCGCCGGAAACAGACCCGTCCGAATTAAAATGCCTGAATTTATGAGATAATGTACATTCGGTGTATTTTAAAATCATGCCAAGAAAACCAGTAACCCACATCCAGAAAATTGCTCCGGGTCCTCCGAAATAAATTGCAAGTGCTACTCCAACAATGTTCCCGGTTCCTACTGTTGCTGATAAAGCTGTTGTTAAAGCTTTAAAATGATTGACATCTCCTTTGTCTTCTGCTTTATCATATTTCCCTGCAATTATTCGAAAAGAATGCCAAAGCTGGGTAATATTTAAAAATTTCAATTTAATAATAAAGTACAATCCTGTTGGAATTAAAAATGCTAAAATTGCGTATCCCCCAACGTAATCGTTGTATATTGTTATTATTTTGTCAATAAATTCTAGTGCTCCTGTCATTTTCTTTTATATTTTTTAGTTATACTGTTATACTTCGACAAGCTCAGTATAAATTTTAGTGGAAATGCGTAAATGATTAAATACACAAATGTTACTTATTGTTCCTATGCGAAGAATTATTTTCAGATAAAATAAAAAATGAAAAAATAATGAGAAAAGTGAGAAAAGAAAATATTTTTTCATATTTTTAAGGATGAATTATTTTTGACAGGCAAAAGTGCTAAAATCTCAGTTATAAACAAAATAATTTTGAAAAGAATTTGAATTATGGCAGACAATTAATTAGCACTTGTCCTTAATGTCAATTAGATTGATAAAATTTTAGATTTATAATTTTAGATTTTATTTTTTATTTTTAAATCAGATGATATCAACAAGATATTAAATTTAAAATCTGAATTCTAAAATCTTAAATTGTTAGAACGTAACTTTACACAGTATCTAATTAACAAACAGATTATGAATATTATTTTAAACATATCTTTCGACTTTGATTTTTTACCATTATTAATAATTGTTTCAATAGCTTGGGTTATCCCGATGTTCATGTCCTTGTTACGTTTCAGAAAAATTCCTATTGTAATTGTCGAGATAGTTGCAGGATATTTTATCGGGAAATATCTTTTGCAAACTGCTTCGCTTGAGAGTATGCAAATTTTGGAATTTCTTGCTCTTATCGGGTTTATTTTTTTAATGTTCTTAAGTGGACTCGAAATAAATGTTGATCAATTGCTGGCTTCATTTCCCAAAAAAAAACTCACATATTCAAGATTTTTTAAAAATCCTCTTCTCGTTGGTTTTTCTATCTTTATTATAACTTTAGTTTTATCATATTTTTCAGCAATACTATTATCATATATTGTTGAAATCAAACATATATGGTATTTTTCATTAATCATGGTTACCACTTCCGTGGGAATTGTTTTACCGGTTCTTAAAAACAAAGGAGAAATAAATTCGCGTTTTGGTCAGATGATAATTCTCGGTGCTGCAATTGCAGATATTTTCAGTATTATTTTATTCACACTTACGGCTTTTGTTGTGCAAAATGGATTTAAACTCGAATTATTGTGGATACTGGCTCTGCTTTTGGTTTTTTATATTTTTTATCATATTGGTAATTGGTTGAAAAATGTTAAATTTTTTCAAAAGATCACTTTTCAGTTTTCTCATGCAGCATCACAAATCAGTTTCCGTGGCACTATAATGTTGATTATGATATTTGTGGTTCTGGCTCAGTATATCGGAAAAGAAGTAATTTTACTCGGTGCTTTTCTTGGAGGATTATTATTGTCAATATTCCTTCATAAAGAGAGATCCTTATTAATAATTAAACTTGATACTGTAGGATTCGGCTTTTTTATTCCTATATTTTTTATAATGGTAGGAGTAACATTTGAGCCGGAAACCTTGTTGGAACTTGATAACAGTTTATATATTTTTCTTTTTCTTTTGTTGATAACATTATTTGCTGTAAAAGTTATTCCTTCATTTTTATGGGTACGTTTATTTGGATTCCGAAAAGCAATATCTGGTGGTTTTTTAATGGCTTCGCGATTAAGTTTAATAATTGCAGCATCTACAATTGGTCTTGAACTTGGCGTGATTTCTCCTGGTATAAATGCCTGCTTTATTTTAATGGCAATCTTAACATGTTTATTTTCTCCTGTTATTTATAATTACCTTTCTCCAAAAGGTGTTTTTGCAAGCGATAAAACTATTATCGTTGGAGGAAGCAGTACCGGAGTGCTTCTTGCCAGAAGGTTGCAAATGCATAATAAATCCGTTATTATTATTGAAACTGACAAGAAAAGATTTGAAGATATTACTGCAAAAGGAATTCAGGTTATAAAAGGTGATGGTACTAATGTTTCAGTTTTTGAAATACTGAAACTGGCACCTACAAATTATGTTGTTGCATGTACAGGTAATCATAAGGAAAATATCAGAGTTTGTGAAATGCTCAGGCATGAATTTAATCATGAAAAAATAATTGCAAAAACCGGTAATTCAGCAATAGATCAGACATATAAAAGTATGGAAGTTGAAAGGGTTGATGCTTTACGAGTTATTGCTACTACTATTGAGAATCTTATTGTAAGACCCACAACTTATAACGCTTTAGTGAACTCGTTTGAGAATTTCTCCATTGAAGAAATTGTTATTACTAATACTGATATTGATGGTCATCAAGTTAAAGAAATTCCATTTCACAAGGATGGAACTATTTTAATGATAAAAAGAGGAAATTCAATGTATATCCCAAAAGGTGATACTTATTTGCGAACAGGTGATATTTTAAATGTTTTTGGAACAGACACAGCACTAATGGATGTAAGGGAAAAGATGAGATAGTTAGATGCTTGTAACTAATAAGTGTCTGTCCATAAAGTCTTGTTTTAACAATTTAAGATTTTAGAATTCAGATTTAAAATTTAAAAATTTGTTGATATTAGCGGATTCTATACATTTAAATCTAAAATTTTAAATCATAAATCTAAAATCTTATCAATATAATTGACTTTATAGACAGACACTAATTTATTGCGATCACGCTATTGCCGAAAGATATTTTTCATCTTTTCAATTTGTTCGGGAGTGCCAAGAACAAATAATTTTGAGTGAGGTTTAAGTTTAGTATCAGGCAAAGGATTAATAACATATTCTCCTTGAGGATTTCTATACCCAATAATATTTGCACCTGTCTTTTTTCTTATTTGAATGTCATAAATTGTCTTGTCCAGATACTTTTCCGAGAAACTATCACATACAATTTCTTCAAGAATAGTTGGGTCTTCACCATGAATGGATAAATGCTCAAGAAATTCAATAACATCAGGTTTTGTAACAAGTGTAGCCATGTGTGCTCCACCAACTTTTTCGGGCATTACAACACTGTCAACACCTGCCATCCGTAGTTTCTTTTCTGAATTTTCATCTGATGCTCTGCTGATAATTGTTAGTTTAGGATTAAGTGAACGTGCAGTTAATACCACATAAAGATTGTCGGCATCATTAGGCAGGGTCGAAATTAGGGACTTGGCAGTTTTAATATTTGCTTTTTCTAAAATGTCATCGTTTGTCGAGTTTCCTTCTACAAATTCGATGTTTTGTTTAAAATAGTTAAGAATGATCTCATGATTATTTTCAATAACCACAAAAGGAGAATTGCTTGCCTTTAATTCATGTGCTACTTGTTGTCCGTTACGACCAAATCCGCAAATAATTATGTGATTTTCCATTTTTTTTACATGTTTTAATATTTGTCCGCTGAAGAAATGACTAACTCGTCCTTCAACTAAATGAGTAATAATTATCGAAAGTGCAAAAGCCACTGTACTTACACTTGAAATAATTAAAAAAATTGTGAATAATTTTCCGGCGGCGGATAGGTAATGTATTTCGCCAAAACCAACAGTAGAAACAGTTATTACTGTCATGTAAATTGCATCAAGAAAGTTGTCGTCCTCAATAAGCATATAACCTGTAACACCAATTACAAAAATTGAAAATATTACGATTATCGCTAATCTTATTTTTAATTTATTTGCTTGCCTTCCCAATGTTTATTAATTCTATAGATAATTTTTAAATACGCCATATTGGAAATAAGGGTATAAAGATGTTAATGGTTTTATATATTCCCTTATAACTATATTTCCCTTATTTCCCTTATTTCCCATTATTCCATACAAAAATAACATTTCATTTGAGAATAACTAAGAGTTTTTCAAGAGGAAATCTCCGATTCGACAATCAAGACATATTTTTTGATCGCAATAATTGTTTTTTAATTCAAGTAGAGCTTGTGTGTGATATGCAGTAGAAGTGTTTAGTGATAATGTTTTCCATTTTTTAGTTATCGAATTTATTTCTCCTTTTGTTTCTTCAAGAAATTTTAATGCTTTTTCAATATATTTCTCATTTTTCTTAATTTTTCCATAAGTAAATAAAAATGGCACAATAGTATTTATTATTAACAAATCTCTTGTATTATTTCCAATTATCTTTTGTGTTTTTTTTGCAGATAGTTTTTTAAATGTATAATGATTGTCCCAGTATCTCGAAGTTGATATTTCAAAGATATTGCTTGTATCCACAATATTTTTATTCTCAAGTATTTTCGAAAACAATGAGGAACTTTTACAAATAAGTGAGGCAAATTGTGATATTCTTATAGTTGGGAAATTGGATGGTCGTAATCTTAAAAACTTCCAAATATGAGTATCAATCGGTTTTAAAGAATATTTCTTTTGTAAGAATTCATATTCTTTTTTCAATTCAAATGGGTAGGTTTCAATAAATTGTCCTTTTAAAAAACCCGCTTGTCCAAATAGCATTGCTTCAACCTGAAAATTATTATCCTTATGTTTTAGCAAATATTTAATTGGAAGTGATCGAGCAAGCATCACAAATGCTTCTGAATTTAATTTAAAACCAAAGTTCATTGCAAGATGCTCATAAAATGTTTGCTCCCAATTATTTTTATTATTCATTAAACTTGAGATTATTTGTAATGATCTTTTTTCAAGTCTTTCGATAAGTAAGCTTTCTAACCACGAAAAAACTATAAATTTATCAGTAAAAGATATTAGTTTTTCGCAAGGTATCCATGTTTTACTACTCATAAAATCATAATATCTGTCGAGCAGTTTTATATCAAATGTATTTTTGAGTTCTATCGTAGGAATTTTTTCACCACTCTTACGAAAAATGCTTAATTCATTCTGATAAACCACATGAAGAATAATATTATCATACGCCTTATCTTCCTGATGATTATGTTTATACCAGTCGGAAGAATTGATATGAATTTCGACATTCCCCGCCCAGATAGTTTTCCCTATTTTTATTTTCGCATTAAAAAAATCAGGACCTGAGTCGTGATTTCTTTCACCGGATTTAATTATTTGCAGCGATTCCCCATCGCTTGTATAAATGTTTTTATTAAACAAACGGTATTTCCAGATGTAATAAAGAAATTCTTCTTTCATCGTTTAGCTTTTTTGATTTTTTTGTTTTTCACAACTTAATATCAAAATTGAAAAAATGTTCCTGATTTTTTGTAATAAATCAGTATTAAATTCACAATGTAAATTTCTTAACAAATATTTTATTTGATTGAAAAATAATGGGAATAATGGAAATATGGGAAATATAGGAAACCATTAATTCTTATACTTATACCTTTATATCCTTATACCCTTATTCCCTATATACCATTTTTAAAAATTTCCCCACACAGTTAAACACAAAAATTGAATAATAAAGTGATTAATTAAATCTCTTATAATATTGTTCTTATCAGATAGTTGAAGATAATATTCAGGAAAACTGAAAAAAAATTATCATTTTTTACTTAAATATTGAAATTATCATTTGCATTTAATAGACATCTTAATTACTTTTGTAATTGTATTTATTTTTGATTTTGATTTGAATCAGTATGAATAATGAAATAACATTAATTTCCGGTATCGAATATAAAGTAAGGAAATTACTGGAAATCAAAGATAAAAACAAAAATAAAATAAATGTTCTTTCAAATCAAAATATAGACTTAAAAAAACAAATTGAAGAACAAAATTTACAAATAAATATATTAAAAGAGCAAATAAATAAAATCAAATTAGCGAAATCACTTGAAAATAGCGATGGATCAATTGAAGCTAAAACAAAAATAAATGAACTTGTGCGGGAGATAGATAAATGTATCGGACTATTAAATAATTAAACTATTTTTAGTCGGAATCAGATAAAACTTAATGAATGAATTAACCATAACTGTAAAAATTGCTGATAGACCATATCGGTTAACAATAAAAAAAGATGAAGAAGAAATTATTAGGAAAGCAGCCGGATTGATAAATGAAAAGGTGAAAAACTATTCTGATAATTATGCTTTTAAGGATAAACAGGATTTGATTGCAATGGTTGCTCTTCAAAACGGAGCAAGCATTTTGAGAGGTGAAAATGAAAAAGAAAGCAAAAACAATCGGTTAATTGATAAAATGAAAGAGATAGATAAAGCATTATCTGAAAATTTATTATAATTATGATATTTCGTTCTTTGAAAAAAATTTACCCGCATTAATTCAAAATTAGTTTTTAAACTCAACATTCTAATAATTAGGGTTTAAAGCTCATAAATTTGTAGGACAGGCCTCATCCTTTTTAGGATTCTTGCTTTGCAGGGACAGTGGACGTTCGAAGAATTTGGCAACCCTATCCATGTCGATTTGGGGTTTATTAACTCCTTGAATTATGCGGGTTTTGTTTTTTAGCTTCTTTCCTCTTTTTTTTTCAAGTGACCAGCCTTATAAATATATATTTTATGGAACCAATAATAGTTTACATCATTGTAGCTGCAGTTTCCTTGTTAGCAGGGGCACTAGTAACAAGTACCATTTTACGAAAAGCAGTTGAGCGCAAAAGTGAAATCGTTCTTAATGAAGCTAAAGAAAAAGCAGAAGTATTAAAAAAAGAAAAAATACTTCAGGCAAAAGAAAAATTTCTTCAACTAAAAAGCGAACATGAAAAAGTAATTAACCAACAAAACAATACTATTCAGGTAAGCGAAAACAAATTAAATCAGCGTGAAACAAATCTCTCTCAGAAATATGAAGATCTGAGACGAAAACAAAACGAAATTAACACAATTAAAACCAACTTAATTAATCAGCTTGAAATTATCGAGAAGAAACAATTAGATCTTGAAAAATCTCACTCAAAACAAGTTGAACAATTAGAAAAAATCTCGGGATTGTCAGCTGATGATGCTAAAGAACAATTAATGGAAACATTGAAAGATGAAGCAAAATCTGATGCAATGATTCATATTAAAGAAATTATTGATGAAACAAAAATTTCCGCAGACACCGAGTCTAAAAAAATTGTGATTGAAACAATACAAAGAACTGCAGCTGAAAACGCAATTGAAAATTCAGTGTCGGTCTTTAACATTGAAGATGACGAAATAAAAGGTAGGATAATAGGAAGAGAAGGAAGAAATATACGTGCAATGGAATCTCTTACGGGAATTGAAATTATTATTGATGATTCCCCTGAAGCAATAATTCTTTCCGGTTTTGATCCGGTAAGAAGAGAGATCGCTCGTCTTTCGTTGCACAAATTAGTTACTGACGGCAGAATACACCCTGCACGTATCGAAGAGGTAGTAGCAAAAACCAGAAAACAGGTAGAACAGGAAATTATTGATATTGGTAAACGCACTACTATTGATCTTGGTATTCATAATATGCATCATGAATTGGTAAGAATGGTGGGTAGAATGAAATATCGTTCATCTTATGGACAAAATCTTTTACAGCATTCACGCGAGGTAGCAAACCTCTGTGCAACAATGGCTGCTGAATTGGGATTGAATCCAAAAATTGCTAAAAGAGCAGGCTTGCTGCATGATATAGGAAAAGTACCTGATAATGAGCCTGAACTTCCACATGCAATTTTCGGAATGAAACTTGCCGAAAAGTTTAAAGAAAAACCTGAGGTATGCAATGCTATCGGATCACACCATGATGAGATTGAAATGACAACCCTTATTTCTCCTATAGTGCAAGTTTGTGATGCAATTTCCGGTGCACGACCCGGTGCTCGACGTGAGGTTGTTGAAGCATATATTCAACGACTGAACAAACTCGAAGAAATTGCTCTGTCTTATCCCGGAGTTGTAAAAACTTATGCTATTCAGGCAGGTAGAGAACTGCGAGTAATAGTTGGCGCTGATAAAGTTTCAGACACAGATGCCAATAAAATTTCTTTAGATCTATCGAAAAAAATACAGGATGAAATGACTTATCCGGGTCAAATTAAAATTACAGTTATTCGCGAAACAAGAGCAATAAATTATGCAAAGTAATTTTAATTGATTTCACAATAACTAAAATCCTCCGCATTATTAAAATACGGAGGATTTTTTATGCACATTATTTTATTATTGATATATTAATAACCTGAGTTCGATTTTTATCTAATTGGTAATCAAGAAAATAAATTAAATAAAGTTATTAAAATGCTTGTGTAATTCATGGGTAATTGTTATCTTTGTGACTGATAATCAAAATATTAATAACAACACCCATGAAAGTTACAGAGGACAAAATTACAGAAATTTTTTATTTGGCAGATGAATTTTGTATGGAATTTAACCAAAGTATAAATGGTCATCTACTAGGCAACAAGCCAAAAAGAAAACCAAAGATGTCAACAAGTGAAGTAATAACAATTACAATATTGTTCCATTATGGTCAATTCCGCAACTTGAAACATTTTTATTTAGAATATGTTGTCAAGCATTTATCATCATATTTTCCCAATACAGTTTCATATAATAGATTTGTTGAGTTGATGCAGCAATCTGTCTTACCAATGACTATACTTCTGAAAACATGTTGTCTTGGGGAAAATACTGGAATATCCTTCATTGATTCTACACCAGTAAGGGTATGTAAGAATAAGCGAATCAAAAGAAACAAGGTGTTCGCTGGAATTGCAACAACAGGCAAAAGTACTATGGGGTGGTTTTATGGCTTTAAATTGCACATAGTTGTTAATGATAAAGGTGAAATCCTGAACTTTGTTATTACACAGGCTAATGTGGACGACAGAGAGCCATTAAAAGATAAAAATTTCATAAACACAATAAAAGGGAAGCTTTATGCAGACAAAGGGTATGTTTCCAAAAAACTAACGGAATTGCTTTTTATTGACGGAATACATTTAATTACTGGTATTCGTAATAACATGAAAAACACCTTAATGGAACTTAAAGATAAAATCTTACTCAGAAAACGATCAATAATTGAGACTATCAATGATGAGTTAAAAAACATGTGTCAAATAGAACATTCTCGGCATAGAAGTTTCTCGAACTTCATCGCTAATTTGATCTCAGGATTAATTGCTTATTCATTTTTTCCTAAAAAACCAGCAATTAAATATGAAGTTGAAAAATCTAATCAATTGGTGTGCTTTTATTAATCGAACTCAGGTTAATAGCAAAAACCCCATAGCACGACTTGGAGTCGTACCACAGGTTTTTAACTATTTTATTTCTTTTATACACTCAGAAATAACATCAAAAGTATTTTCGATATCATTATCCAGTCCAACTGAAAATCTTACTAATCCTTCAGACATTCCCATCTTCTCTTGAATTTCTTTAGGTACTTCTGATGAAGTACTTTTTCCTGAACAACTGAATAATGTTTTAAAATACCCAAGACTTACAGCAAGATAACCAACACCTTTTTCTTCCATCAATTCCATTAGTTGATTTGCTTTCTCGCTGGTCTCCATATCAATCGTTATCATTCCGCCAAAACCGAAATCTTCATTCATCATACTCTTCATCAACTCATAACCTTTATGCTCCGCTAATCCGGGATACCCAACTTTTAATCCTATTTCTTTGAACTTAGCGGAAAGATATTCTGCATTTTTGCTATGCTGTTTCATACGAATATGAAGGGTATATAAATTTTTTAATATTGATGATGAACGTAGTGGATCAAGCACAGGACCTAACAACATTGAAGTTCCGTCATTAACATCTATCAATGAATTAATATATTCCGCAGAACCACAAATAGCACCGGCAACGCAGTCATTTTTTCCGTTTACAAATTTAGTCAGACTGTAAACCACAATATCAGCACCAAGTTGTGCAGGTGTAAATATCATAGGTGTAAATGTATTATCAACCATAAGTTTACAATTATTGCTTTTTGCAATTTTTGACAACTCAGGAACATCCGATATTTGTAACAATGGATTAGTCATTGTTTCGGTATAAATTAATTTAGTGTTTGGCTTAATAGCTGCTTTTACCGCGTCCAAATCTGTAATATCAACAAAACTTACTTCAATATTAAACTTTTGAAGCCAATTATGCAAAAATGCAAAAGTTCCGCCATAAGTGGTCATACTTGAAACAATATGATCGCCGGCATTAACTACCTGTAAAATTGCACATGTAATTGCTCCCATACCCGAAGCAGTTACCCAGCCTGCTTCTGTTCCTTCCATCGCTGCCATTGCATCAGCAAGATATTTATTAGTCGGATTCCAATGTCTTGAATAAAGGAAACAACCTTCGGCTTCACCTTTAAAGGTATCAAGCATTGTACCTGCCTGCATAAATGTGTAAGTAGCCGAATCTGTAATTGATGGATTTACACCACCAAATTCTCCAAAATGTTCTAAATCCTGTATCTTTTTCGCCGGATTATATTTCATAACTGATTATTTTTGTGATTATTAATTAATTTCATTTTTTTCCTTTGCAAAAGTAGTAAACAATTGAATATTTACTTGAAGTTATTAGTTAATAATTCCATAAATTTCAAGAATTATATCCAAACAATTATTCCAGTATTCCATTATTTGAGCCCACTCCGAAAAATAATTTTAGCCACTAAGACACCAAGACTCAAAGAATTCACAAATTTATTAGATTGATTGTATGTTCTTTGTGTATCTTGGTGTCTTAGTGTTTTCGTGGCAATTTTTTTTTATTTTTTTTAGTCATCCATCCACCCGTACGGACGGACTTGTGATTTTATGAATCTGTCTGAACTTCGCTTCGTTTTAAATTTTAGTCATTTTAGACATTTTCTTTATCTTTGAAAACTGATTTTTGAAAATATTATTTTAATGACAAATTCGCATAGAACTAATAAACCCATTATCTACCTTATTATTTCGGTGATAATTTATTTCGGAACTCTTGCCAATATTGAATTTTCCGGATTACGAACGGAAATTATTAAAGGTGACGGGCGCGGTTATTACGCCTATTTGCCTTCAATATTTATTCATCATACTTTGGATTTTACTAAAGTTTATGAATTTGAAAAACGAAAACTCGCTCTTGACTATCTTGGTCATTTTTATATCGACAACGGAGACACCAAAATCAATAAATATTACAGCGGAGTTGCTCTTTTACTTTTACCTTTCTTTTTAATCGCATATTTTCTGAGTCTGATTTTTGGCTTTGAACTAAGCGGATATTCCCTGCTTTTTCAATATTCTGTATTTTTTGCGGGACTATTTTATTGTATTCTTGGTTTGTGGTTTACACGCAAGTTGCTCAAACTTTTCAACATCCCCGAAAAGATAATAATTTTTGTGATCGTTCTGTTACTTTTTGGTACTAACCTTTTTTATTATTCATTTATAAATCCCAGCCACTCTCATGTTTATTCATTTGCTATGATGGCAATATTTCTTTATTTTGTCAAGAAAATTTTTATTTCTTATTCAATAAAAAATATTTACAAAGCCGCAATAGCTCTAGGTCTGATTATTCTTATCCGCCCAACAAATGTTTTGATTTTATTAATTCTTCCATTTCTGGCATCTGATAAAGCGACTCTTATAAAAACCGCCTCAAAATTCTTCAAGTTTAAAAAGGAGTTTTTTATTTCATTTTTTATTGTCCTGAGTATTTTCAGCATTCAATTTATTATTAACTTGATACAAAGCGGGAATATTTTTATCTGGTCATACAAGGGCGAAGGATTTAACTTTCTTAATCCCGAATTTTCAAATCTGCTTTTCAGTTTTCGTAAAGGTTTATTTATTTATACACCTTTAACTTTTCTTGCATTTTTTGCTTTGATACCCTTGATTAAAAAAAGTTATTACAGTTTTTTTACTTTAACAGGATTTTTCCTCATTTTGTTTTATTTCCTGTCTGCCTGGTGGAACTGGTTTTACGGCGATAGCTTTGGGATGCGTTCTGTGATTGATTATTACCCCGTATTTGCAATAATGCTTGGAATATTGTTTTACAAATTTTCATCGAAATTTATCAGAATTCCTCTTATCACAATTTCTGTTTTATTTCTGATTTTAAACTTAATCCAAACTTATCAGTACAATAACTTTATCATTCATCCCGATGCGATGAACAAAGAAAAATACTTGCATGTTTTTCTTAAAACCGGAGATGAATACAAAAACATTTTCGGCGGCTCAGTCGAGAGCAGATATGGAGAAATCAAGGAAAGAAAAATAAAAAATTATTTTAACGATTTTGAAAATCCTTCCGAAGACTGGATGTTATTTTCCGTTGTCGAAATTGGAGATACAGCTTTTTCCGGCAACAAAGTTACTATGCTAAACAGCAAAGTTATCTACAATTCAGGAATAAAAATAAAGGTGGATTCTACTCTGATAAAAATCAAAAAGCCATTTATTAAAACTTCTTTATGGAAATATGATATTGAAAAAAATGCATCATTAAAATCTGTTTTTGTTGTTGATATTAAAACCTCAACCGGAGAAGATTACTTTTACAAAACCTTCAGATTAACCGACATCCCGACAGATTCAATCAAAATCTGGAGACAATCAAAACTCGAATTTAAAATCCCACAATTAAAATCAATTGATGATATAATAACATTCTACATTTGGAATGCAGAAGCAAAAGATTTTTATATTGATGATGTTGAGATTGGGATTTTTGAGG
>JAIORY010000346.1 GCA_021107915.1 Bacteroidales bacterium
AATCATAAATATTTTAAAACGTTAATGTAAAAGTAGTTCCTTTTTCAGGAGTTGATTTTACTGAGATTGTTCCTTTATGCAAGTGCATTATCTGGCGTGCCAGACTCAATCCTATTCCTGAACCTTCTTTTTTTGATGTAAAGAAAGGCATAAATATTTTATCCAAAATATCGGATTTTATACCAATACCGTTATCAATAAAATCTATTGTTATCCTTTTGTTCAGATTTTCAAATGCAAGAATTGATATTTTTGGATTTTCAACATTTTTAACTGCATCAATTGAATTTAATATCAGATTAATAACAACTTGTTCAATAAGATCGGGGTCAGCAGTTAGTTTCAGGTCTTCAGGAAAAACTTTTATAGAACATAAAATATTATTTTTTTCCATTTTGGGTTTTAGAAGATCGGATGATTTTTCAAAAAGGTCTTTAATTTCAAAGTGTCTAAAATTTGGCTTAGGTATTCTGGTCAGATCTCTGTATGTCTTAACAAAATTTAATAATCCATCACTACGTCTTTGGATAGTGTTCATGGCTGCTTCAACACTTTCAATGTCATCGTCTTCAATTGTGTTAAGTTTGGTTTTTCCGTTTACATTTATTAAAACAAGGTCTTTTATTGTAGAAGCAAGAGAAGAAATAGGCGTAATAGAATTCATTATTTCATGTGTTAGAACCCTGATAAGTTTTTGCCATGATTCAATTTCTTTTTCTTCGAGTTCGGTATGAATATTTTGTAAAGAAATAAGAGTATATTCATCACCTCTCATACGAAATTCAGTAGCAATAATTGAAAGTTGAAGAATGTCATCATCAATAATTAGTTTTAACAAAGTTTTATTTCCTGCTTTCATATTAAGCAAAATCTCAGGAATATCTTCTCTAACTTTTTTTAGTTCATTTATATTTCTGAGGTTATTAATTTTAAGAAGTCTTTTGACAGCAGTATTATAAAGATCGACATCACCATTTTTAGTAAAAGAAATAATACCTGTGCTAACATGCTGAACTGCTGTTTGTAAATAATTAAAACTCTCTTCTTTTTCGGAGCGGTGTTTATTAAATTCTATAATTATCTTATTAAATTCATCATTTAATTTTTCAAAACTTTTTCCTGATCCTTTATCAGAAAATGAACTGGTAAAGTCTGAATGCCGTATGCTTTCCAGAAATTTGGATAATTTTTTATTTGTTCGTTCAACATATCGAATTAAACTAAGAATTTGTAAAATAATGAGAACAGAAATAATTATTGTGCTTACAATAAATTGTTTATAGTCTGCCAGCTTAAAAAGCAGAAAAACAGATAATATCAGAAGTATTATTCTGATAATAATTAATAATCTGAATTTTTTATAAATCATATTTTTCTATTCTTCGATATAAAGATGCTCTGGTTAGTCCCAATTCTTTAGAAGCTTTACTAATATTTCCACCATGCTTATCAATAACTTTTCTGATTAGCATTTTTTCAGTTTCTTCAATATTCATTGAAGATGAGTGTATTTCTAAAGATTTATCTCCTTCGGCTTGAGAAAGAAAAAAATCCGTTGGTTCAAGAACATTAGATTCACTCATTATTACAGCTCTTTCAACAGCATGTTGCAATTCGCGGATGTTACCGGGCCAATGATGTTTTTCGAGTCTTTTTAAAGTACTTGAATTAAGTCTTTTTCTTTGTGTTTTATATTTGCTACAGTATATATTTAGAAAATGCTCCACTAATGGACCGATATCTTCCTTTCTTTCGTGAAGCGAAGGCAAAGGAATTTCAACAGTATTGATTCTGTATAAAAGGTCCTGCCTGAATTTGTTTTCTTTTACCATTTGATAAAGAGGCATATTTGTAGCACATACCAATCGTACATCAATCGAAATTTCTTTATTGGTACCAAGTCGTACAACTTTTCTGTTTTGCAATACGCTAAGCAATTTTGATTGAAGGCTGAATGAAAGATTTCCGATTTCATCAAGAAAAATAGTGCCTTTATTTGCTGCTTCAAATCTTCCTGCTCTGTCTTCTTTCGCATCAGTAAAAGCACCTTTTTTAAATCCAAACAGTTCACTTTCGAATAAGCTTTCGCTGATGGCTCCCAGATCAACACTTATAAAGACCTCATTTTTACGACTTGAAGCTTTATGAATTGCTCTCGCTATAAGTTCTTTTCCAGTACCGTTTTCGCCGAGTATTAAAATATTAGCTTCGGTTTTGGCAACTTTGTTAACTGTATTTAATACTTTAAGCATAGCCGGCGATTGACCAATCATGTTGCTATACGTCATATCCTGATCTGCGTTTAATATTTTTTGTCTTGAGCGAAGGTCTTCAAGTTCAACTTTCGATTTTCGCAATTGTAGAGTTGTAGTAATTGTGGCAAGTAATTTTTTGTTTTCCCATGGTTTTAAAAGGAAATTAGTAGCACCTTCTTTGATGCCCTGAACTGCCAATTCAATGTCGCCATACCCTGTGATAAGTATTACAACTGCTTTTGGGTCTATCTCAATTATTTTGTTCATCCAATAAAAACCCTCTTTTCCGCTGGTAGCATCAGGCGAAAAGTTCATGTCGAGAAGGATAAGATCATAATTCTCGTTTTGTAACAGATTGGGAATATTTTCAGGTTTTTTTTCGGTATGGACAAAAGAGATATGCTGTTTCAGAAAAAGTTTTCCTGCCAACAGAATATCTTCATCATCATCAACCATAAGTATTTTAGCGTCTATTTTATTCATTTTTATTTTATTTTATAAATAAAAATTATAATATTAATTATAATGGTTTGGAAATGTACTTGGTTTATTCATCAGTTGTAAATTCCTTATCTTTTATTTCATGAATATTTTTCAGTAAATCTTGGTTTTTTGCAAGGAATTGTTTATCATAAGTAAAACTAAAATCTTTATACTTGTTGTATCCAAATACGATATTTTTATCCTCAAGTATTTTTTTTATTGCATCAACTTTCTCTTCTTCTTTAACATTGAACCAGACTACAGAATTCGGTTTTGTTCTTTTATCATACATGTAATTATTTTTTCCATTGATGACAATACTTATATAACTTTGAGTAAATTTCAATTCAATATTTTTTTCTGTCTCAGATAAAACTTCTAAATGTTTCTCTGCTGTTTCCAATGTCCAAGATGCCTTTTCTTTCCATGTTGTTTTTGTAACTTGTTTTGCTTCTTCTTCATCGTCTTGTTCAACATACACATCAAGGATTTTAGTGAAATTAATAATTTTTTCATCCCCTACTTCTAACATATCCGCTTGAATAGCAATCATTGGAACGTTTAAACTTAAAAGTTGAATCACATTGAAATAGCGTCTATCAAATATTTCTGCAATTAATACAGCAAAATGCTGTCTTTGTGGATATTTTCTTTTTTCATTATCCCAATATTCTATCGAACGAATGATATGAGAAGGGTCTGTTTCTCCAAGCATTACCTCAATTTCATACATAGTGTTATCAGTTGGGTCTTTTAACAAAATATCAAGTCTGCCACCATTGGATTGAGTTTTTTCTTTTCTAACCGCTACTAAATTTCCAAGTCCTAATTTTTCAGGATTTGCATAAATTTTTTCTTGTAACCAATATTCATCTTTTCCAGTGTTTCGGATAAATATTTTTTTTCCAAATTTAATATCTTCTTCCATATCAATTTATATTTTTTTTAATGAAGCCTAACCTGCTTGTAAAATTAACTATAATGTTCGTATTTGTACAAAAAAATGAACGATTTTGAACAGTATTAATTGTATTTTCATTTTTTACGGTTTTAAATTCCTTAAAAACAGAAATATAAATTGATGGCATAATTATCGTTTAGCTTATTTTATATCAATTGGGAATAAGTATTAATTTTAGTCATTTAATAATTTTAGTCATTTCAAATGTTATCAGACTATTTTAAAATAGCATTTCGAAACATTTACAAACATAAATTCAATTCTTTAATTAATGTAATTGGATTAGCTATTGGTATTGCCAGTTTTCTTTTGATATTTTTATATATTAATTACGAAAAAAATTATGATCGTAATCATAAAAATGCAGATGAGATTTACCGGATTGTAAATATTTATGATAATAAAGGAGTTGGAGAAAATTCAGCGAGTGCTCCATTTCCTGTTGCTTTTTCAATGCTTAAAGAATATCCTGATTATATAAAAAATGCAGTTAGGATTTTTAACTTTCAAACTCCTCAGGTTTTAGTTGAGTATCATGAAAAAATCTTTAATGAAAAAAGATTCTTTTTTGCTGATTCAACTTATTTTAACATTTTCGACCATGAATTTATTTACGGTAATCCACAAAATGTTCTGGATGATCCCCATTCTGTTGTAATAACAGAATCTACTGCAAAAAAGTATTTTGGTAAAAATAACCCCATTAATAAGAAAATAAAATTTGAAAAATGGCTTGATCTCACTGTTACAGGAGTTATAAAAGATGTTCCGTTACAATCACATTTTAAATTCAATTTTCTTGCTTCATTATCATCTGCTTCAAAAGTATATGGCGGAAAACTACCTGAAAACTGGGTGTGGAATCCTTGCTGGACATATATTTTGTTAAAAGAAGATGTAAGCCCTGATACTTTAGAAAAACAATTTCCTGCATTTGTTGATAAAAATTTCAACATGATTGAAAAAGAGGATTTATCTATGTTTCTTCAACCTCTGATTGACATTCATTTAAAATCAAAACTTGATTATGAAATTGAACAAAACAGCAATATTTTATACATCAAAATATTAAGTGCATTAGCTGTTTTTTTATTGCTTATTGCAATAATAAATTATGTTAATCTTTCAACTGCCACTTCAACAAAAAGATCGATGGAGATAGGAATAAAAAAAGTGTCGGGTGCATATCGTTACCAATTGGTTATTCAATTTCTTCTCGAATCGGTTTTAGTAAATTTATTTGCTTTTATAATGGCATTGTTGATTGTTGAACTCACAATTCCCTATTTCAATAATTATACAGGAAAAGAATTGTCGCTTGAAATATTTATGATCCCGAAATATTTTTTCGCACTGATATTATTAGTTTTATCTACCGGATTTATTTCAGGAGCTTATCCCGCAATATATTTGTCTTCAATAAAACCACAAACAATTATTACTAAACAGCGAAGAATTGGCATGAAAAATAGTTTGCCTAGAAAAATTCTTGTTACGCTTCAGTTTTCAATATCAATCATATTGATAATTGGAACTATTATTGTGTTTAGTCAACTTCGGTTTATGCGAAATACCGATCTTGGATTCAATAAAGAAAATGTAATGATCCTTCACATAAATCATACTCCTATTGCTAAAATGTATTCTTCTTTTAAGAAAGATCTTTTGAAAGACTCAAATATTCGTAATGTAACCATAATTGATGATATCATTGGCTCGGCACATAATACGCACCCATTCCGTACCAAAAAATTTCCTGAAAAAAGATGGCAGTTTTATCCGGCACTTGTTGTCAGGTACGATTTTGTAGAAACTTTTGATATTGAGATATTGGCAGGAAGAGATTATTCCGAACAAAATAAGACAGATGGCGAAAACGGTATTCTTATTAATGAGGCTTTGGTAGAATATCTTGGATGGGAAAGTAATGAACAAGCTCTCGGAAAAGCATTTAACACTTACAATGGAAAAGAAAAAGTAATAGGTGTAACAAATAATTTTCATGCTACGTCTTTACATGAAAAAGTAGGTCCATTTGTTTTGGAAATGAAAGATCATCCGTATGAAATTCACTTTTTTATGAAATATCTGGCAATAAAAATTGGCAAGAATAATAAAGAAACTATTAAATATATTGAAAAGAAATGGATGGAATATGCTCCCGGACGACCTTTTGAGTATTCATTTCTAAACGATAAATTGGATGATCTTTACAATGAAGAAAGTAATCTAAGTAAACTGATAATGGTTTTTACGCTTATTTTGATCTTTATTTCTTCGTTGGGTTTATTTGGATTGGTTTCGTTTATGACTCAACAAAGAACTAAAGAAATTGGTATAAGGAAAGTTCTTGGGGCTAATATTTCGAATATTATAATACTGTTATCAAACGAATTTTTCAAATTAATATTAATTGCAAATTTTATTGCATGGCCTATTGCATACTGGGTTCTTACCGAATGGCTAAGTTTATTTGCATATAGAGTAGAAATTAGTTGTTTGATGTTTATAGTTTCAGGTTTTGCAGCTGTTGCAATAACAATGACAATAATAATAATTAAAGCAGTAAAAACATCAAAGGTAAATCCTGTTGATGTGTTGAAATATGAGTGATTAAGAATAATTTAACAAACAAGGGAATGATTATATAATGAAATTATAAACTAGAAATTTGAAATTTGAAATTTGAAATTCGAAAAAACCTATTTTAAAGCATAATTTCTAATTTCTAATTTCCAATTTCTATATATTGAATTGACAAAATGTAGTCTATTAAAAATGAATGAAGTATAAAAATATAAACTGATGAAAGCAATAATATTCATAGGAATCTTGATTTTTTCGTTAATGTGTAATAAATTATTTGCGCAGGAAAAGATTTATACAACACGAAAAATTACCGGAGAATCACCAAATATTGACGGAATTATTGATGAAGATATTTGGAGTGTAGTGGAATGGTCAGGTGGATTTACTCAACGTGAACCTTACGACGGTAAAGAACCATCTCAAAAATCAGCATTTAAAATTATTTATGATGATAACAATTTATTTGTTGCTATAAGAGCTTATGATACTGAACCGGAAAAGATTGACAGGCGGTTAAGTCGTAGAGATGATATTGAAGGAGACTTGCTTGGGCTTTGTATCGACAGTTATTATGATAAGCTTACTTCTTTTTCTTTTACAGTGAATGCAGCTGGAGTAAAAGTTGATGCAATGAATATTAACGATAATGACATGGATGCAACATGGAATCCTATCTGGTATGTTAAAACATCAGTTGACTCAAAAGGCTGGGTAGCTGAAATGAAAATACCTTTATCGCAGTTGCGTTTTGCCGAAAAACAAAATCATATCTGGGGTTTACAAGTTTTTAGAAGTTTGTTTAGAAAAGAAGAGTTTTCTGTTTGGGAATATATTCCTCAGGAAGAGTCGGGTTGGGTGAGTAAATTTGGTGAGCTTCATGGAATCAGTGGTATTAAACCAAAAAAAGATATTGAGATAATGCCTTATGTTGTTGCTAAAGTCGAGCGTTTTGAAGAAGAGGAAGGCAATCCTTTTGCAACAGGAAAAAGTCAAGCTATCTCGGGAGGAGTTGATGGAAAAGTAAGTATCACAAATGATCTTACAATGAACTTTACTATAAATCCTGATTTTGGCCAGGTTGAAGCTGATCCCTCAGAAGTGAACTTATCTGCTTTTGAATCCTACTTTGAAGAAAAACGTCCGTTTTTTATTGAAGGAAAAAACATTTTTAATTTTAATATGCGTCCCGGCGATGGTGATGGTTCACGAGATAACCTTTTTTATTCAAGAAGAATCGGGCGAAGACCACAATATGATTACGAACTTGCTGATGATGAATATGCTGATTATCCCGAAAACACACGAATTCTCGGGGCTTTCAAGCTTTCCGGTAAAACAAAACACGGAGTATCTATTGGAGTACTCGAAAGTATTACAAGACAGGAATTTGGCGAATTTGAACTTGACGGAAATCGTCGTGAAATATCCGTTGAACCTTTTACAAATTATTTTCTCGCAAGAGCACAAAAAGATTTTGATAAAGGAAACACAACTTTTGGTGGAATGATTACCGCCACTAATCGGAAAATTCTTGAAGAAATTTTGGAGTTCCTTCCTAATTCAGCTTATACCGGTGGTTTGGATTTTACTCATTACTGGAAAAACAAATCGCGATACATAGGCGTTAAAACAATTTTTAGCAATCTTTCTGGAACTAAAGAAGCTATCACAGGACTTCAGGAATCATCAACAAGATATTACCAACGCCCTGATGCCGAACATTTAAAAGTTGATACTAATTTAACTTCCATTTCAGGTCATGGTGGTACAATTCAGTTTGGGAAGATTAGTGAAGGGCATTGGAGATATGGAGGATGGGTATCATGGCGGTCTCCCGGATTAGAACTTAACGACATGGGATATATGCGTAATGCCGATGAGATACAAGAAATTGCATGGATCAATTATAGAATATGGGAGCCTTTCGGAATTTTTAGAAGTATGAGAATTGGAATTAATCAATGGTCCGGATGGGATTTTTCAGGAAAAAATATTTATAACGGGGGGAATATAAATTTTAATACTCAGTTTAAAAATTACTGGCATACCGGTTTTGGTATCAATCGCATGGGAATTTATTTATCAAGAAATGAACTCAGGGGCGGTCCCGGATTATTAATTCCGTCAAGCTGGAGATATTGGTTTTATATAAATACAGATAATCGTAAAAGATTGCAATTTGAATTAACAAGTTTTAATCATGTAAGTAATGATAATAGCGGAGAGTCTAATGGATTTGAATTTGGAGTAACTTACCGTCCGAGCAATGCAATTTCAATTTCAGTTTTGCCTTTTTATGATGTAGAGCGAAATTCATTACAATATGTTACAACCATCGAATCTGAGAATGATGATAAATATATTGTTGCAGAGATCAATAGAAAAATATTAAGTACTTCTTTGCGTATTGATTTTAGTCTAAGCCCCGACCTTTCGATTCAATATTGGGGTCAACCATTTATTTTTTCAGGAGATTATTCTGAATTTAAAAGAATTACAAACTCTCAGGCAAAGGATTATAATAACAGATTTCATCAGTATTCTGATGATGAGATTTTTTATATTGAAGCAGATAATATTTATGAATTTGATGAAAATTTGGATGGGGAGGTTGATTTTAGTATTGATAATCCTAATTTTAATTTTTTTCAGTTCAGATCGAATCTTGTAATACGATGGGAATATATCCCAGGGTCAACAGTGTATTTTGTATGGTCGCAGGGAAGAACCGGCGATGATTCAAGTGGTATTTTTTCATTTAATAATAATATGACCGAATTGTTTGATATTCATCCGCATAATATATTTTTAATTAAATTTTCTTATAGGTTTATTCTTTAAATAAGTGAACTAAAGTTTGGAGTGCCTAAAGTGAACTAAAGTTGTAAGTACTTAAACTCATATAAGAAATAAAGAAAAAAGTTATTATGATAGCAATTGAAAATTTAATAAAGATTTTTCGTACTGATGAAATTGAAACTATCGCTTTGGATGAAATTTTGTTAGAAATCCAACTCAGCTTTCAGCTCTTTTAGTCTGCTTTTACTGACTTTTAATTTTGAACCATTAGTTAAGATTACGAGATAATTTTCCTTGGCGTAATGTTCTATTTGTTTTATTTGGTTGATTTTTACAATATTTGAACGATGGATTCTTATAAAATCAGAGGGTGGCAAATGTTTTTCGTAATAATTCATGGTTTCCTTTTTCAAATACCTTTTATTCTTAGTATAAATCATAACATAATCATCTTCTGCTTCGATATTGATTATTTCGTTAAGAGAAATTACATCAACTTTTGAACCTGATTTAACAACTATTTTGTCAAGAATTTCTTTATTTTTATTAATATGATCTATTAGTGGTTTTACCTGATTGTTTGTTTCATTTTTTATTCTTGTAATAGCTTTTTCAAGTGATTGAGAAAAACGCTCTCTCGAAAATGGTTTCATAAGATAATCAACGGCATTCATCTCAAAAGCTTTAATGGCAAACTGATCATAAGCAGTTGTAAAAATAACTTCGGGTACTTCATCAAGCAACTCAAGCATTTCGAATCCACTGAGTTTTGGCATTTGAATATCAAGGAAAATTATATCGGGTTTATATTCGTTTATTGCTTTTATTCCTTCAAAACCATTTTTACATTCAGCGAGCAATTCAATGTTTTTATAATTGCTTAAATAACTTTTTATTAGATCGCGAGCCGGTTTTTCGTCTTCAATTATCAGGCAACTTATCTTGTTTTTCGTTATTTCCATCATTTTTAACTTTATACTTTTAACTTTTAACTTTATACTTTTAACTTTATACTTTTAACTTTAGGAATATGTAAAATAACCTCAAACTGCATATTTCCTTTATTTATTTCCAAAAGATTATGTTTTTGATATATCAGCAATAATCTTTCCCTTATATTTTTTAATCCAATTCCATGACCTGTTTTTTTTGTAGCCAATGGATCATAGTCATTTACTATTTTAATATTCAGTTGATCATTATTGGAATGGCATTCAAGTTTTATTAAAACTTCATCCGTACTGTTGTAAACTCCATGTTTTATAGTGTTTTCAATCAATGGTTGCAAAAGCATATTCGGAATATTAAAGTTTAAGCAATTTTCATCTATTTCCTGAACATATTTCAAACGTTCGCCAAAACGGATTTTTTCAATGTCAAGATATTTTTGAATATTTTCAAGTTCAAGTTTAAAACTGCTTTGTTCAATATCGTCATGTTTTAACGAGTATCTGATAAATTCCGAAAGTTTTATCAGCATTTTCTGTGCCTTGTCGGGATCGGTAATTGTAAGCGAGCTTATCGAATTTAGGCTGTTAAACAAAAAATGAGGATTGATTTGTGATTTTAACGCATTTAATTCTGCTTCTTTTACAAGTGCTTTTAATTCAACTTCTTTTTTTATTTTCTCCTGTAAGTCTTCATAATTAAGTATCAGATAATATAAAAGAACGAAAACAAGATAAAAGAAAATTCCTGTTGCGGTTCGCCAGGGAAGAGAATCATTAAGAAATTCAATATATACCTCTTGATCTAAAAAAAAAGCTTTTAAACTGTAAAACGCAATTGCTAACCAAAGTCCTATTGTTACAAATGCTGCAAAAAAATGATTGGAGATCAGATCAATTATTGATTGTTGATCTTTAAGGCTAAAACGAATTACATACCACAGACTAAATCCAAAAAGAGCAAACAAACCGTTAGAAATAAAGGCATCTATTGAGCAAATCAGAAATTCAATATCATAAAAATAATACAGAATTCCTGTGTGAATAATAGTAACAAGCACCCATATTGCAATATATGTAAAAATGTAGTTTTTATTTTTTGTGATTGGGTTTAGCATTTTTAGAAACTTTTTATTTCTCCCCCTCCAAATATTACAACACCTTTAATACGAAGGAATTTTGTAGGATCTTGATTTTCGGGATTAACAATTCTTTTATCGCTGAAACCACCAAATATCGAAACTACTTCTGTTTGAATTTTCCAGTCTTCGGGAACAATATATTTCGAGCCGCCAAAAACTGTAAAGACATCTATTTCGCAACCTTCTTTTGCCGGTACCGAGTTCTTTAAATTAAATTCTGATCCTCCAAATATAGAAGTAACTTTTCCTCCTTTAAAATTCTGAGAAACAATTGTTCTTTGTCCTCCACCAAAAAATGCAAGTTCATCCATATAATCATTACTAATATCCGACCTTGATGAACCGAAAATATCACCGGAAGAGTTTCTTCCTCTATGGGTATAACCATGAATATGTTTATTGTGAGGACTATGTCCTGGTCTGCGAGTAATAAAAATTATTCCTAATCCGATTAACAAAAATGGCCAAAATACTTTGTGAAAACTAAGATGAAGTTCAAAAATATCATTGAACCAGAAAATCGATCCTAAAACAATCAAAACAATTCCGGTTCCATAATGTTCGCGATGAAAAATAAATACTAATCCAATAAAAATTAATAATGTTTTCCATGAGATAAGATAATGTCTTAGATTTAATGTAAGAATATCAAATACTTCAGCTGTTAAAAATATACCGGCTACTATCAAGATAATTCCGGCTACCAATCTTTTGTCTGTGGGTTTGTGTTCCATTGTTTATATAATTAAAGTTCTTTATTTCTATTTAATATATTGGTAACAAAAATACTATGCTTTCTCATTTTGTAAAAGAATATTTCGGTGAGTTGGAGAATATTTTCGGTGAAGCAGGAAAGTTAATTGCTGTCTTTTTTAAAGTTTTTTCCGGTTTATTATTCCCATCATAATAGTTATCAGAAAAAACAATGCTGCGATATAAGCAGATATTCTGCCAATATAATCACCATATTTTACATAAAAAGTATATTCTGCATTTTTGTTAATGCTTTGTTTTATTACTGCCGGTTTCCAGTATTCAGTTTGCTGAAAAACATCACCTTTTTGATTTATAAAACACGAAATTCCAGTATTTGCCGAACGTGCAATGCTGCGGCGCGTTTCAATAGCCCTGAGCTTTGAATAAACAAAATGTTGTTTGTGCCCGGGGGTATTTCCCCACCAGCCATCGTTGGTAATGATAAAAATTAGTTCAGCACCGTTTTTCACGAACTCTGTAACAAATTCCCCATAAACCGATTCATAACAAATTATTGTTCCAACTTTTAACGAATCTTTTGAAATAAAAGGTCTTCTAACAGCATCGGTTTTTAATGTTCCGACAGTTCCGCCAAGGTCAATAGCAAATTTTTCTAGTGGTCGTAAAAAACTCCACGAAGGCATCATTTCTACTCCTGCAGTTAATTTTGATTTGTGATAAAACTGAATGATATCGCTTGTATCAAAATACATAGCTGCATTGTGTGCATAATAATATTTATCAATTTCCCGGAACTTTCTTGCTGCATTTGTTATCGGATCTTCTTTAGGTTTCATTTTATATGTTGAAGCTCCAACTATAATGCTTGTTTGCGGATATTCTCTGACAAAATTTTTGATTTGCTTGATAGTCCTGTAGTTATTAATTGAACCTTCCCAGATATTTTCCTGATCAGCCGATTCGGGAGTTACAATAAAATCAGTATTATTATCCAATCTTGATTCCGCCATGTTCAATATTTCCCCGATCATTTTTGATGGCGGCAACTCATATTGCTCGGTATAAGGATCAAAATTCGGTTGCACAACTACAACTTCAACAGCATTTTCTTTTTCATCATAATTATGATAAATTATTAATGAAATAATGATTGGAATAAATATTAAAGCTGCTACAAACAACGAGCGGTAAATAATTTCTCTTGTGTTTTTTGTTTTTTCTTTAATCAGGATCAATAATTTATATAAGAGAATATTTACAAGAATGATCCAAAGTGTTCCACCAAAAACACCCGTAAATTCGTACCATTGCACCCATTTAGTAAATGAAGCAAAACCATTTCCGAGAGTCATCCACGGCCACGAAAGTTCCCAGTGGAGATGAAATAACTCAAAACTTATCCAGTAAAAAATCAATATATAATATGCCTGCTGAGGTTTGAATAGGTTTCGTTTTGTAATATGAAAAACATTAAATACCAAAGCCATTAAAAACGCATTCAAAAACCAGGCAAAAGAACCGAAAGGAGTGGAGTTTACTATCCACCAGCTTGTAAGCAGGTTAAAAATAAAAAAGCCCGGGAAAGAATAAAAGAAAACACTGAATTTACTAAACTTGCTTTTGTTTTTATAAATATGATCTTCAATAAAAAACAAGGGCACAAAAGCAACAAAAAGAAATCCGGGAAATCCACCTGCAGGCCAGGCAATGGCAAACAATAAACCAGATAAAA
>JAIORY010000325.1 GCA_021107915.1 Bacteroidales bacterium
ATGAAAAAATTTGTTTTTTACTGACTTTATGGACAGACACTAATTAGTGTCTGTCTATAAAGTCCAAGAGTTTAAATAAATAATAGAAATCACAAATGACAAGCACCAAAATTCAAATAAATTCCAATAACCAAAAATTCAATGACCAAAACAGTTTTAGGCTATTTTGAACATTTGATCATTAATATTCCAGACGGACAAGCTCTTTTGTTTGAGATTTAATATTTGGTTATTAGAATTATTGATTTTTTAGTTTATGAAATTTGATTATTAGAACTTGTTGGAATTTGTTTGTTATTTGATTTTTTTGTTATTTGGTGCTTTATTTCAAAAAATTGCTGACTTTAAAGACAGACACTAATTATTATTTATTATCTTGAAATTTCAATAATCTCAAAATTTATCTTTCCGGCGGGAATGGTGATTTCGGCAATATCTCCAACAGATTTTCCAAGTAATCCTTTAGATATAGGAGAATTAACTGAAATTTTCTTTTCTTTTAAATTGGCTTCTTTTTCCGGAACTAACATATAAGTCATAATTGCTCCATTTGCAAGGTTTTTAAGTTTTACAATTGACAAAATCAAAACTTTGGAAGTATCAATTTTTGATTCATCAATAAGTCTTACATTTCTAATTAATTCCTGAAGTTTTGAGATTCTTAATTCGAGGAGTCCCTGAGCATTTTTTGCAGCATCATATTCGGCATTTTCAGATAAGTCACCTTTATCTCTTGCTTCAGCTATTTGCCTTGATATTGATGGTCTTTCCACATCCTGAAGATTATTTAACTCATCTTTCAGTTTTTGTAGTCCTTCTTCTGTGTAATATTTTAGTTTAGACATTTAGTATGTTTTATTTCAATTTTGACAAAAAGATAAAAAGACCCTTGAAAAAGGGTCCTTTTAAAGTATTTTAATTTAATTTAAAATTCGACGGAATCAGAAATTACAATGAGATTCTTGCTCCAATACTATGAGTTCCGTTAAAATGGTCAGTAGCTCTAAATGAGTAATCTACAGAAAAGTTAGTACCTTTTTCTTTGTTCAAAGGAACCTGAACAGAAAAACCTGCGCTAGGTCCTTTATTAGCATTAGTTCTTTCAGATGGATTATAAATATCTTTATCAATTCCTTCTTCGTAGGTATAACCAGTTCTGAGCATAAGATAATTTTTCAAGCAGAATTCAATGCCTGCTGTAAATTGATCTTTGGTAAAAGAATTAGAAGTAAAATTACCTGCAAGAGTAAGACGGTTATTTTCTCCCCAAAGGAAATCGTATGCAGCACCAATCAACAAAGCAGTTGGTAATTCAAAATCTGCTGCTCTTTCTTCGAATGTAAATTGAAGTTCATTCCCTCCAAAGAACTGACCGGTTAGTGACATACCATCACCTGAGAATTGCATTGTTGGACCAACATTTTTCAGTACAATACCGAATTTAATATTTTCGAGTTCACCTGTTACATATTGAATACCTGCATCAATAGCAAGTCCTTGTGCGCTGATATCAGCAATTGATTCAGAGATAATTTTAAATGTAATACCTGCATAAATACTATTTGAGAATGCTTTTGCATAAGACAATGAAACATTCATAAGACTAGGTGAATATGTACCTATACCTCCTTCGGGATGATCTGTAGTTGTAATATTAATATCACCAAAACCCATAGACATTATACTCATTCCAAATACACCTGATTCACTAATTCTTTGCGTGAAACCAAAAGAAAATAAATCAGTACCGGAGCCTTTAAGCCACGATGTATGAGAAAAGATTAATTCGGTACCTTGGGTAAAAGCAATACCGGCTACATTACCAAACATAGATTCAAGACCACGTATATTTGCAGTGCTTACACCACCCCATCCAGAACTTCTTGCCCATGGATTAATAAGTAGCTCTGAAGCACCTGCCTGACCTGATCTGTCTTTGTTTCCTGCAAAAGTATCAGCATTTGTTCCGGCAATTAATATTATTAGGAAAAAAGCCGCTAAGTATTTATAAATTTTTTTCATACTTATATTTTTTATTGTTTAAAATCATTAATTTCGTTTACGTAATTGGTCTAGAATATATTTAAGTCAGTTGGTCGTAATGCACCAAACCATTTAATAATTCTTTCACCTGCATCAGATTTAATATGCATCAGATAAATACCTCCTGCAATTGGAACTCCTGCAAAGTTTTTGAGATCCCACTCAAGAGATGTTATCACATCATCTTTAGTAAATTGCCTAATCATAGTGCCATTTACATTATAGATTGTAACTGTACATACTTCGGGGAGGTTTGTAATTTTTACTCTGGTATCTAAAGCATTATTTTCGTAAGTAGAATGAGCATAATATGGATTTGGAACAACATTGATAATGTCCAAATCGTTTTCTGCTTTTTCAGGATTATTATATTCTGTAGCAATATTTTCTGTTTTGAATCCATATACCGGGAAGAAATCATTTTCATGTTCTATAGTTGCAGAATCAACTGGTAAGGACATATAACGTTGATAAGGTTTAGCAATTCTAATACTAATAGTAGCGTCATTTGCCAGCCATTCTTCACTTTTTTCAAGCATTGGCATTCCAACATACATTATGTTTCCGTAAACATAATTTATAAAAGGCTGATTGATATTAATTGAATCAAGGTATTGTTGTACCCAGCGGCAATCATCCCATGCAGGGCTTTCAAACTTATAAACATTACCAACTATTTCGAATTGAAATTTAGTATGACCCATTACATAAACGTAATGTTTTCCACCAAATAATGGCTCACCGGAGACAAAATTGAAAAGGTTTGAATCAACCAATGTAGTTGGGTTAAATAGCATATCTCTTCCGTTTTGACCTGATAGCCATGAATCTTCACCAAACATTATATTCAATCTTTCGCCTGTTTCGATATTAATAGCATAACCAGGGAACCAACCCATACCTGTTTCGTTTATATAGTTTGGATCATCCGGATTGTCGCTAGAACCACTTCCAAGTGGAGCAGAGTTACCCTCTTTATCAACAGATTGTCCGGCTCTGGCTTCAAACCTTTCGGTTAATGAACCATCGGCCTTGGGTTGTGCATGATTAGGATCAGGACACATCTCAAGAATGAGACTACGAGACCATTTTGATTTATCCGATGTAAATACAATATCTACACTACTTAAGCGACTCAGTTTGTTAAGAGATTTTGAGAGACTTGCATATGCTGGACCAGTTTCAATTTGACTATTGTAGGCTGTTAAGCTGTATGGAGCCCATGTACTATTAACTATTTTTTCATAATACTCTTGTGGATCCCATGCACTAGACGGCATATTCCAGTCATTGAAATTTGTACTTTGATCGCTGCTATATGATCCAGAACGTATCCAGTTCATTGGGCTACCGGGAACATTATTATCAGAAATTCCCGTGAGCCATCTGTGTGAACTATCAGCAAAAGAAATTCCGAACTCAATTAATCCATTATTTACCGCAGCACTATCGCCAGGTACAGCAACTTGATATACATCAATTGATAATCCTATATCAAGTAGTAATTGTTCGTTTTTAACGGTAATTGAACTATTTGAAGTATAAATTTTCCCGGTTTCCTGATTTATTAGTTCCCAGTTAGATGATACAATATTAAAACTATCATTAAGTGCTTGCTCAACATCTGTAAATGTAAGTTTAAAGTTTGCATTTGTAACATTTAAAGGATCAACTACTTTAATATTTACAGGGCCTTTGCCATTTTTATAAACAGGATTGTATGCAATAGGATAATCAGGATGGCCAAAGGTAACTTTTTCACCATCAGAGATAGAGTTAACAGGTTTTTTAGATAGAATTTCATTTATTGTTTCCTCTGAAAGTTCGATAGAAACACCTCCATTACCTTGTCCTTCAATACGTGTTATTTGTGGACCATCACCATATTCAGAGTTCATAATTGTACCATTAATAGCTATATGAGGTATTGCAGTATATGTTTTTATATTTTTACGTCCTGCAAGATATGGCTTCTTTTGTCCGTATAAACCATTGAAAATACCAGGTTCCTGAGTATAAGGTAAGTATTCGTTGTAAGCATATGTAAGTGCAAGAAAATAATATTGTTTATGATTAACAAGAATTTTATCTCCGGTTGCAAAGGCATCTTCAGTAAGTATAAATGAATGATTTATTCCATTATCTCCTCCATCAACTTCAACTACGGGTACGTTTCCTCCAATTGCCTGATCAAAGTTATAATTTACTAATTTACTAATACCATTTTTAATATCAAATTGTGCTACTAATCTTACAAGATTTGGATCATGTATGCTTTCAACAGAAACAGTTGAATTTTTTAATTGGAATATCTGATAGCCTTCAAATATGTATATTGAATCTCTTTGATTAGAAGGAAGATCAGGTGGAAAATTGATAAACGGATCAACTTCCTGATATTCTTCGTTATAGTTATTAGATGTTTTATTGTTAGATATATAAACAATTAATTTTTGATCAAGTTCCTGAAAAGTAAGATCAGGTGCATTAGGGCCGTCAATTACTTTAAAACAGTTATCAAATAATGATTGACATTTGTCATCCACAACTCTGAGTAATTCAACAGATGCCCAAGGGCCTCCGGAAGTAGCTCTTGCCCAAGGAATACCAACTGTAATATAGTTAACAGCACCGGGAGTTAAAGTAAATGGTCCTGCCGATTGCATAAACCTTCTGTCATCAGGGTTATTTCCTACTGTTTCTTCAGTCCAGTATAAACCATTTTGATTAAATCCTCCATTCGGTGGTGCACCTTGAGTACCCCAGTTACATGGATCTGAATCGCCGGGGAACATAAAATCACATTTAGGTCCAACAGATCCGGAACTATAGTGAGCATTACCACCATATTCCATTGTAGTATTATCTTTCCAAATACCACGAAGGAAATTATAATATTCAGCTGCAATGTGAGGGTCACAAGTTGGACCGCTATTACAGTTTGTATGATAAACAAAACGTCTCATTCCGAAACGTTCATCATCTACAATACCATTTCCGAAATTAACTCCGTTAATGGCATCATCAAGAACAAGAAAATCTTTAGTAATAGATGGATCTCCATATTCCATAGAAATTACTGTTTCGTCGTAATTAATTATGCTACACTCTCCAAAAAACGAAGGTCCTCTTTCGTTATTTCCTTTAAAGCTTGGATTATCATATCCGTCAGCATCTAAGTATGGACCTTGAAAAAAGTCAACTCCAATAGCCGGTGGTTGTTCGCCATAAGATTCGGGTTCACCACTACCGTCAATTGCTTTACCATTATAACAGTATCCTAATCCTCTGTCAACATCACAACCAACAAAATCGTCCCATGCATAACCTAAATCAGTATCAACCCATGGACTGAAATATGTTTCGGTTAATTCAAAAGTGGAACGGTTAATAACTTCATAACTGTAAAAAGTCATGTTGTTGATTTCATCATTAGTAGAAAACCCAAATGCTTGTGCTCTTACTTCTATGCCAATAGATGCACCTTGTGTTTCTGAGTGGAAGTTACCTTTATCGTTAAATACCCACCAAAGAGTTTCATCACCTTTAATTACCTGATCGGATAAAATACTACCATGAATAGTACCTTCATAAATTTCTTCCATAGTTCTTTCAGGTGGTTTATTAGGATCACGATTCGTTGGACATAAATGATTATCGATATCATAATAAGGATAATCACCTGAATAAGGATCGTAATTACCATCACCGTCAAAATCGAAAAAAGGAGCGAGGTAGTAAGCTTGATTTTTACTTACATCGCCATGAGCAGGCCAGTCAAGAATTGATTCAGGAATACTATAATCAGGGTATTCTTCACTTGGGTTATCACTATTCCACCATGCAAGATAGTCATCAACTTCTTTACGTGTAATAAAGAAATGTTTATCATATTGTGCACAAGTTTCTTCATCGACTGATGCTGTTCCGTCGTTAGTTAATGGCCCCGGCCAATAATCATTACCAACCTGGCGATATCTTAATGCAGCAAGTTTAAGCTGTTGATTTATATCAAGACCTCCAATCCATAATGAACCGGAGAACATAGATGTTGCTGCTCCGTTTGCAGGTATGAAATACTGTGCTGTACTGAAATCCCACCACATATCACCACCGGTATTGATTCTAGCTCTAACATTATTTACTTCCAAGTATCTAAAACCGGAAGCAGGTGCACAACTTGCAGCCGTATTTTTGTATTGATTTGTGCCTTTATTTCCTGATTCAGTCTTAAGCTTTTCTGCAAATATTCCTTCAGTAAGAAAAAAGCAAAATGATAAGATTAAAAGATTGCGAAATATATTTTTCATGATTAAACTATTTTTTTATTTCTAAACGAAATTTTTTATTATAATATCAATTAAAAGTTAAATATAAGTCCTAAGCGAATTCTTCTTGGAGAACTATAGTTTCCCGGATTATTTACAAATACAGAGTATAGTTCTCTGAATGATTGTGGATTAAGTTGATCCTCTATCTGTCTTTGCCATTCGGCAGCAGCGAGATAACCATCATCATCAGGATTACCGGTATATGGATAAACACCCATAACATTTTTAGTATCAAACACATTAAGTACTTGTACATAAACATTAAGATATGATTTTTTACTGTCATCATTCTTTTCTTTACCCCAAGTAATGAATATATCTTTATCAACTTTAAGATCCATTCTGAATTGCCAAGGAAGGCGAGAACCAAAGTATGTACCTTTTAAAAGGTTATTACCACCGGAAATTGGTGAACTGATACTTCGTGAAGCAGTATAAGGAGTTCCTGAACCACCATTGAAGGTCATACTTACACCGGTATTTTTAAGTAATTGTACAGTTTTAACTTGATCGGTACCTTTAATTTTCTTTGTAATAGTAGGTCCTGTGTATTTTTTGTCATCAGCAAAACGATAATCCAAAAGTAAATTTATTGCATGACGTCTATCCCAAGGTAATGGGTTAGTTGTTCTCAGGTTTGGAAGACCTGCAGCAACGAGTGCTGCTGTGGTGGTTGCGCTTGCACCAGTTGCATTAGCAAACTGCAATGTATAACTGGCACGGATACGTGCATTGTTTGTTCTTCTTAGGTCGTAAGAAACTGTAAGTCCTTTAACAGTTCCAAAGTCAAGATTACTGAATGAAGTATAATCTTTTGGATAAGCCCCAGTATATCTGTATACCTGAATCATATCACGCATTTCGCGATAAAAACTTGTAAAACTAATTGAAGATGTGTTAGTTAATTTTTGTTGGAATCCTAATTCATAATCAATAGTTTTTGATGGTTTTAGATTAGGATTATTAATAATACCACTAATATTTTCGAAGAACCAATAAGTTGCAGGACTGATTGCAATATTTGATGCAGGTCTTTGAGTTAAGACATCGTAATGTGCAAAGAACAAGGCTTCATCAGATATTGGAAATGAAAATGAGATACGAGGCATAATGTTTAATTGTGGCTCATAATCTTTAAATGAAGCTGCTGTAACACGGTCAATAGTAGGGTCAACAAGATAAGGAGAGATACCTTCGGCACCACTCAATACTGTTGGATCCTGAATTTCAAAACCATCGGCATCATACCATGTGCCTTCGCTTCGGTATCCGAGAATTGATGAAGGATTGATAGGTTTATCAACATAAACAACATAGTCGCTTAGCATGTTAGATGGATGATTAACAGCAATTCCATTAATGCTTGATACTTCATTAACTGTACGTGCAGGAAATAAAAGATAAGGATCGCTAAGTATGCTCTGGTTTGCGTCAAAACGGTCGAAACGAACACCTATGTTAAAGATAAGGTCTTTAAATGCAAATTTATCCTGAATATAACCGGCCATATAAATTGGTTCGTAAGCACCTATGGGTCGGGTATAATTTCCATTTTCATCTTGTTCGGTAAAGAAATCTGCAAAACTTGGCTTAGTTGAAAGTTTATTGCCCTTGTAATCATATCCTCTGTAAAAAACAACAGAAGAGCCGTTATTAAGTAATTCATCAGGACTGAACATATCAACTGAAAAAATATCTTCATCTAAATTGATAGTTCTAAGATTACCGTCTTTATCGTAATAATCAATGGAATAATTATCTATGTCATAAGAGTCGATAACAATAAAATCAAGACCATCAACCGGTAAACCTAATTTTTGTCTTAAATTAATATCGAAAGTTCTTTGAGAAAGTTGATCATATTTACGATTGTACATTATTGTATCCATAAATACACCATCGTAATAAACCGGCATTGGATTATCTTTGTCAAGTTCAAGTAAATGAAAGTTAGTATATCCACGCATCAATGACCAGAAAGCTGTTGGTGCATATCCATAACCTCTGTCTATACGTTGTTCGTATTGAATACCGAATTTGATTTCGTGATTTCCAACATCGGCTGCACCGGAAGCATTGATACCTATTTGTGCATTATCGGTATGATTGTATCCTGATTGTATAGCTCCGGGGCTTTGGTATAACCCATATATAGTAGGAGGGCCTTGTCCATTTAACAGACCACCACCTAATTGGATTTGATTGGTGTTTTCGTAATTTCCTTCAGTTTGTCCGGCAAAGAAATCATAAAATGAAGAAGTATAATTTGCTATTAATATGTTATGATCGGATGGTATAAATTCAACCAAAGTATCTCTATCCCATGAGTTAAGTAACCATACATTATTAAATCCGGCAATAGTATCAGAACCTAATTCAAAAGATGGAGTCTTATAGGTTTTATATTGACCTAAGTATCCATATTGAAAAAGATTGTCTTTGTGATCGGGATCCTGACTTGTTGCAGTAAATTTTGAATAGTCAGCCTGAATTGTATAATAAACATTTTTTATGAGAGATTTGCTATCTCTTGCTGAAGGGAATCTTTGGGTGAATCTACCATAAACTCTCCATGTATTATTTTGATGTAAAGCATTTTTAGCATAGTTGAGTAAAGATGCTCCATAACTGTATCCGTTCCATTTGTTGTAAATATACTGACCACCAAATGTAAGATTAATGGTTTTAGTTGTTTTTACGTCAAATTTACCTGAAATATTTAATCCTTGTGCAGCAGTATTTTGAGTATTGTCCATGTGCTCCAAATCATTAAGTGTCAAAAATGATCCGTTTTGGAATGTTCCGCCTGTAGCAAGACCTGAAGGACGTAATGGGTTATCCTCAATAGACTGAATCACATCATCTTTGGCTTTGTATATTCCTATTGCCCGAGGTGCTCCGTCTTTTCTGTGAGAACCATCAATTGCAATAAAATACCCGAGAAGAGAAGAAACAACATTGCCATTCTCATCTTTTTTTGTTAAAAGAGGTCCGTTAAGGTTAAGACCAATGCGATTATATCCGAATGCATCTAAGAATTCGGATGATTCCAACTCAATACCTGCGCCGAATTGACGTGAAGGCCCTTTTGTTGTTACATTGATAACACCACCTGTGGCATCACCATACTGAGCAGGAAGTCCACCGAGAATAACAGATACCTGTTCGATAGCTGATGCAGGGAGTGAAGATGATCCCCTTACCCTGATACCGTCGATATACATCACAGTACCATCAGAACGTGAACCTCGGATACTACCTCGTTCACCGTCTCTGGAGAATACACCACCAACAGTTGTTGCAACAGCATTTGCCGAACGGTTAGGCATTTTTTGTATCTCTTCGGCAGTTACAGTAGCACCACTTGAAGTTTTATCTTTCGAGATAAGTGGAACAACAAATTCAATAACTTCAAATTCTTTAAGTGTTTCAACAGTTGATTTCATTTCAATATTGAAAAAACGAATTTGATCTGAACTAATAATAACTCCTTTAATAAGCATTGGTTTATACCCAATATAAGTTGCTTTAATGTCATAAGTTCCTGGAGGAATAGGTTTTATTTGATAATTCCCGTCAAAATCAGATGTTGATCCTCCAGTTTGGGTGCCTCCCCGTTCAAGGATAATATTCGCAAAAGGAATAGGATCCTTTGTTTCTTTGTCAATAATCTTACCCTTAAGGGCTCCTGACTGTGATAGTACTAACAAATTGGCAGTTAACACTATTCCAATGGTTAAAAGTAATTTTCTTAACATATTATTTTTTTTTATGTTAGATTATATAAATGTGCTTTAAAAGTTGGTAAAGATAACAATAAATTAAATTAATTAACAAATATTAACAATACAGTAAAAATATTTTTTTAAACTGTCCCGAATCGTATTAAAATACAGACAAATACAGTTAATAAAAAATATATTATTAATTCTAATTTATATTCATTTAAATTTATTGATAGTTAAAAACTTTAAAAACGATTTTAATTATTTGTTGTTTTATTATTATTATTGAATTAAAATTATTTATTTTTCAATTATCTTAAAAATCAAAACAATAATATTTTAGTATTCCGGTCTTTTTAGTATTTCAGAATATATTATTGCTTTTCTCAAATCAAAATCAAATTCTATTTCTGCTTCTTCTTCTGTTTCCATTTCATTATAATCATCAGTAAATTCATCTTTATCAGAAATATTATCATTTGTCAAATAATGTTTAATCATTTCTTGTGATAATGGAGAATTACCTTCGGTTGTTTCTTCGATTGAAGAAATATTTTCGACTGACTTAATTTCAGGTTCAGAAACAAAGGTGTCTTCTTCGGATGAATAAATTGGTGATGACTTAGTTTCTTGCCCGGAATAGGATTGAAATTCCGAAATTATTTTTTCAAATGCAGATGGTTGAGATTGGGTCTGTTCTTCAGCTTGGTTAATATCACCTTCATCTTGTAATACTGATTGTTTAGCAGCTTGTTGTTTTTTAACTTTTTGGTTACGACTGTATATTGAATATGCAACCCATGCAACTCCAATTAAAATATATAGTACATCTTCCATGGATAAATGATTTTCTGTTAAAATTTTTGTAAAACTATTAAAAAAAATGAAATAACTTTCAAAATATTACAAGCCTAATAATTTTTTCCAAAATGGTTCTTTCTTTTTTCTGTTTAATTTTTTTGAATGTTTTTTTGATTTTCTCATCATCTCCTTTGTTCTTTCCGATTGTAAATCAATATGTTTTTGTTTGGCGGTTTCTCTTGTACTCGTTTCTTCTTTCCTCATTTGCTGTTCAATTTTTTCGGCTCTGTCAACTTTTGTGACTGATCTGATGAAACTGCAATTGCTCAAGAATGACAATAATAAAAGAAAAAATAGTATTCTCAGAAATTTCATTATTAATTTTATATTTATACAAAAATAAATAAAATCAGATAGAATACAAAAATATTATCTTTATACTCTCGTTGTATTTATTTTAGTGCTCAAAAAAATTGACATTAATTAATAATCTTTTTTTAATTGAGGAATTTAATTATTAAAATTAGTAGTGATGCGTTAAGGTTTATTTAATCTTTCAAAAGTAAATAATAACAATATATACAAGACGTTCTTTGATTTTTTGATTTGATTTGCTGGATAACTTTGCTAAAAACCAAAGTTATGAATGCAGGCAAGTATGTTTTCGCTCAAGTTCTATCGTTAGTCAACCGATACGAGTTTCAAAAATGTGTTAAACGATACAATGGAGATTATCGAACAAAAGGACTCAATTGTTGGAATCAATTTGTGCAATTATTTTTCGGGCAATTAACTGCTAGAAAAGGATTACGAGATATTTGTCTTTGTCTGAACGCTCACAAGAATAATTTGTATCACTTAGGGATAAAGCAGAGTGTTAATCAATCAACATTATCTCGTGCAAACGATAATAGAGACTGGCGCATCTTTGCAGACTTTGGTACTTATCTCATAAGTCTTGTTCAACTGCTATATGCAGATTGTTCGATTCCTGATGTAGAGATTGACAAAGATGTATTTGCTCTCGACTCAACAACCATCTCTGTTAGTATAATCCTGATGAACTGGGCTAAAGGCAAATACTCACGAGGAGCTGTAAAGATGCATACGCTATTAGATATGCGAGGTAGCATACCAATCTTCATTCATATAACCGATGGCAAGTATCATGATGTAAACTCACTTGATGAAATAGAAGTCATTCGTGATGCAATCTATGTTATGGACAAGGCCTATATAGATTTCAAGCGTCTTTATGTTTTAAATGAATCCGAAGCATTTTTTGTAATACGAGCCAAAAGCAACTTGAAATTTAAAGCTGTTACATCAACAAAGGTAGACAAAGCTACTGGTTTGCGTTGCGACCAATCGATAAAATTATTGGTTACTAAAAGCAATAAACAATATCCTAAAAAACTAAGGCGTATCAAATACTACGACAAGGAGAAAAATTTAATGTTTGTATTCTTAACCAATAATTTTGATATAGAAGCTTTGGTAATCACATCTATTTACAAGAACCGCTGGCAGATAGAAGTATTTTTCAGATGGATAAAACAAAACCTTCAAATAAAGGCTCTGTGGGGACATTCTGAAAATGCGGTTAAAACTCATCTATGGATTGCAATATGCACTTATTTGATTGTCGCATATCTGAAACATCAGATTCGCAGCCCATATTCAGTTTATGAAATGATGCAAATTTTAGGTATTTCTACTTTTGCTAAAATGCCTATAAATGAACTATTTACAGACCAACAAATCAATCAAAATGTCAAAGAACAACTTAACTTATTTAGTGACAATGAATTATTAACGCATCAGTAATGTATTAAAATGAATAATAAAAAGATACTACTAATATTATTTGTGATTTTTGCCGGGATATTTTTCCAGGCAAGTTGTGGCAAAGAACAAGTCGAAGATGAGATACCTTATATATATGTAAATTTTCAGATCAATCCTAACTCAATTGCTTATGGGAATTTAAATATTCCCGGAAATTGGACTTATGTTACAGGAGGATACAAAGGAATAATAATATATCATACAGCAATAAATGGAGAATATCTTGCTTTTGAAAGAGCCTGCCCACATGATCCTTTAGAGAATGGTTCGCAGCTTATTGTGGAGGAGGACAATACAATTATCAAGTGTGAATTATGTGATTCAAGATTTTTAATACTTGATGGTTCTCGCTTTGACGGACCGGCTATAAGATCATTAAAGCAATATCAAACTCACTTTGACGGGACTTATCTGCATGTGTCGAATTAGGTTTCGAGTTTCAGGTTTCGTGTTGTAACCTGAAACTTCAAACTCGAAACCCAAAACCCAATTTAGGGTGGTTCTAAAAATGTGAAGTTCGAGGCGCAAGAAATTTTAAAACCGGAGTTTACTTTTGTAAATGAGGATTTTAAAATTTTGAAGCAACGAAGAAATTTGCATTTTTAGAACCATCCTTTAATATCTGTAATGATCTGCTTTATAAGGTCCGTC
>JAIORY010000298.1 GCA_021107915.1 Bacteroidales bacterium
CAACATATATGGAGTCTATAGCAAAACATCCTACATCGTTGGTTACGTTTACCCAATACCACCCAGAATCGGATACTGTAATATTACTGCTACCAATTTGCCCAGTACTCCATGCATAAAAATGAGAGCCACATTCTGCATCAAGTACAATTTCGTGACCATTGCAAATTGTTGTATCAGGCCCAAGGTTTGGCTCCGGAGCGTAAATCACCTCTACTTCTCGGCTGGTATGCTCGAATCTGCCTGAAGGATACCATACATCTACTTTTACCTCGTAAATGCCTCCATCAGAAAAAACATGAGTAGGGTTTATCTCATTTGAAACATTACTAAAACCTGAGGCCGGATCACTAAATAGCCAGCGAATAGAATCAGGTATTGGGTTAAAATTTGAAGTAAATTGAAATGGTTCACCCTCGCAAACACCTTCAAATTCGAAACGATAAAGGTAATCCATAAGTATACTTGGCGTTGAAGAAGTTGGTTCATTAGGATACATATTTATTGCACGTCTTTGATAAATACAATCAGTTCCTTTTTTCCAAGGCTCATGTATTACAGCTAGGAAATACTCCGGGGATGCACCAATAGAATCAGAATTTTCAAAACAATAGATTTTACCATCTGTTGCCAACTGTAACGATCTACCATTCTCTTCACCGATAACAACAGAAGTTGTAATAAATAAGTACTTATCTTCAACGTATTGCATATCATGTTGTCTGATTTCAAATTCAATAGGACCTGGTGGATTATAAGTCATATAAACGAATTTTGAATCAGGTGAAAATTCCAAACCAAATACAGGTACACTACCCATGCTATGTTCATATAAAAGCTCAATCTCACCTGTCTCGTTATTAAACTTGCATATTTCTGTTACATCAGCCCAATTATAATTTAGAAAAAGATATTTTTTATCATATGAGACTTTCATATACCCATGTTGCGCATCTTGTTCCATTCTATCAGGTGCAGGATATAATGTCGGGGTTTCATTTATTCCTTCTGGTGTAATGAGAAAGACCGCATAATTATCCACTTGAAACTTACGTGTAATTATCCAGATATCTCTTTTGTTTTTGTGTTTTGTTGCTGTTATCATATCATTCGCATCCCAGGCAAACGTTAATTCTATGTCTTTAACAATAACAGCTCCTAAACCATTATTTTCACTCATGTCAACAATATTATAACTTAAACCACTGCTTCCTCCAGGATAATTATAATTGTCAATTTTAAACACTAAATATAAGGAATCTGATTCGGGCCAGGAGACTATAAGGTTACTTTGTTTACCAGGACCTAATTGATCAAAATTATCACCATTTTCCATTATAGTATGTTGGGAAGTATAGATTGTACCAAAGGTTGAATAAAACAATAAATTACCAAGTGAATCACTCATGGTGCCTACACCGGGATATTGACCAAATGCTTGTCCATCATACAAAACTTCCGGCACACCAGAATTAAAATTTAGCCCATGGTTCTGTCCAAAATACCAGCGGTCGGCTTCTCTTTGAGAATAAGCTTGTAGTGTTAATATTAGTAATAATGTAATTAAAAGAAAACTCCTTAGGATGGGAGTTGTGTATTGCTGAATTAGCTTTTTCATTAATAACATAATATCAGTTATTTGAATAGATTATAAAATTAAGAAATATTTTATAACTTTACTTAATAAAAAAAATCCACCTGATTAAAATTACCTCACCAACACCACCGTTCCCATTTTGCTTTCTGATTGTCCGCTTGAGGAAGAAGAAAGACTGTACTGAATTTTATAAATATACGTTCCTTGCGGACAAAGGTTTCCTTTAAATGTTCCGTCCCAGCCATGGGAAATATCATTTGATTGAAAAATCAATGCTCCCCATCGGTTGTAAATAAGCATCTTAAAATATTCGATATTTTCGAGATAAGTTAATATTTTAAATTCATCATTTAATCCGTTATTGTCGGGGGTGAAAGCATTTGGCAAGAAAATTCTTATTGGCTCGAAAAGCACAAACACAGAATCTTCACCCACACATCCTTCTTGTGATTCGATTTCTACCGAATACCAGCCATCATTATTTATTGTAATAATTTGTGTTGAATCTCCGGTGTTCCATAAATAATACAGAAATCCAGAACCTGCATCAAGGTCAAAGTTTTCTTCGGCAATAATTGTATTTTGTCCTGCAAAAGCAGGGGAAGGTGACGGAAATACGATTACATTAACAGAATTGTCTGCCTGACAATTTAAGGTGTCGGTTAAAGTTAGAGAATATATTCCCGACTGATTGCTTTGAATGTTGTTGATTGTCATGGTTTCGTTAGTACTTGTATTTCCGTTTGGGTCAGTCCATAAAAATGTAACATCGCCATTGCTGGAAAAAATTAAGGGCGAAAGTTCCAGCGTTTCTCCTTCACAGACTTCATTTACGCCGAACATTAAAAAACTAACATCTTTGTAAATTTTTACATTTCCGGTTGTGTAATTTACCGGAATATTTAGTCCTGTGGAATTATAAAAAAAGCTTGCTCCGGCAGAACCATTCCACTCTACAAAACTCATTCCCGGGTCAAGCGACTGAAATACCAAATCTGCGATATTTGTATTGTCGGGCAGTGACACAGCCGATGATGACCAGTTAAGTTCTATTCTTCCTTCTGCTGGAAATAACAAAGCTTCCAACGAATCTTCCAATTGTGGATGAGCATTTGCAAAACCTACGCAAGTAAGCAAATCTTTATTATACAAAAGCGTGGTTTTAAAACTTCCCACATCATTAAAATTACTAACTATCAGCGGGACAAAAGCCGAATTACCCGGACATACTTCATCAGCACCGGCAGTAGCCTCCAGGTAAACAGTAATTTCTTCAGTAACTTCCACAATAAATGTTGTGTCGCAACCAAAATTATCCATCACAATGCAGGTATAAAATCCTGCAAAAAGATTTGAAAACAAACCATCATTGATTTGAAAATTCGCTCCGTTATCATTAGAATAAAACAAAGTGTCGCCGTTGCCGGATGCAAAAATATTAATAGCTCCGTTATTCATCCCAATGGAAGCAGAAGTTATTTGAACATCGGTTATCTGTGGTCCCGGAATATTTTCAAGGATGATGGGATTATTAATAAAAACATCCTCGCATTGCGTGGAATCTTGTACTCTGACAGCATAAGTTCCTGAAGATAATCCCGTAAAAATACCTTGATTAGTAAAATAGTTTGCGCCATTATCAATTGAATAAAACAACATATCGCCCAATCCCGAAGTAGCTGTAACTATAATATTTCCATCTTGCTGACCGCAATGTTCATGCAAGAAAACTACATCCTCAATCAGAACATCTCCGGCATCATAAATTAAATAAGGGCCAAATTCAGTCAGGCAATCATTGCCATCAATTATCTGCAAAGTATAATTTCCAACAGGCAAATGAAATATATCTATTGTATTTGCAATTGGATTACCAAGATCATCAAGCCATTGATATTGAAAAGGTGGGTTTCCTGAAATCTCTATTCCCCGGATTGCTCCCACACTTCCGCCGCAGGTTGTTGGACTAATAATCAAATTATTTGTATCGGCAATAGCTGGAGGGAAATGTTCAATATAAATTGAATCAAACGCAAAACATCCTGCACTGCTGGTAACTCTTACCCAGTACCAGCCTGTATCGGAGACTGTAAGACTACTTCCAATAGCTCCGGTGCTCCATAAATAAAAGTGTGGACCACATTCCGCATTTAAAATAATATCCGTGCCGGTACAAATTGTGGTATCCGGGCCAAGGTCAGGTTCGGGTGAATATTCAACTTCTACTTTGCGTGAAGTTTCTTCAATACGACCGCTTGGGTATTCTACATGTACCGAAACTTCGTAAGTGCCGCCATCCGAAAAGATATGAGTAGCATGAGAAATGGTGGAAGTATTATTTGCACCCGAAAAGGGATCACCAAAATTCCATTCGATAAAAACGGGTTCCGGAAAAAACCATGGATCAAAAGTAAATGTATCACCTTCACAGATGCCATCGAAATCGAAACGGAAAAGGAAATCTACTGCAAAATTGACGAATGGTATATTTACATGTCCTTGAGTAAATGTGAATGCATTGGGTTGATAGTTGCATGCAAGACCATGTTTTTCAGGTTTATGAATAACTCCTACATAATTGTTAACAGGAATTGAAACACGTAAAGATCTATTAAATAAATAAATTTTCCCATCCGATGCCAATTGTATATGCATGCCCTGTCCCTCACCAATTTTGATATTAGATTGTTCAAAAAGTACTGAATCTTCAATATACTGCATATCTAATTGAAAAACATGGTTTGATGAATCTGAATACAAGTGTCCAGAGAGATACATATATTTGGAACATGGTGAGAAATCGCAATTATATGTTGTATAATGCGGATTGCCCGGAAAGACAATATCTCTTAATCTGAATTTGGATAAATACTCAATATCTCCTGTTTCAACATCGAATTTGTAAAGCTCAACATCAGGGCGAAAACAAGTTGCAAAATATTTTTTATCGTAAGAGAACTTCATAAAACCCATTCTGTCACTACCGAGATAATCCTTGTTAGGTGCGGGACTTAAAACTGGTTGTGGGTCCACTCCCTCAGAGGTAACAAGGAAAGCAGCAAATTTATCTTCGTGATATTTTCTTGTAATTACCCAGTAATCTTCTTTGTTTTTTAGATATACGGCAGCAATTTGATCAGCAGCATCCCAACCGGCAGTAAGTGTATCAATATCTAATACCTCTCCCAAACCGTTATTGCCATTCATATTAATTGTGTAATAATACATTGGACTTGGACACTTATGCATACGTGCAGTAAAATTATAAAACAAACTATCTGAATCAGGTACAGGCATACTTATAGCAGACTGCGCACCAGGAATAAAATCAATATCATTGTAATTAAAATCCATTAACTCATAGTTTCTATTCCAAATCGAATCACCATAGGAGTAAAAAAGTAAATTTCCATTTGTGTCACTCATTGTTGAAGTAGCTCCCCAACCTGTAGAATCTATCAAACATGAAGTATTTTCAATTGGGCTACCGCTGTTAAAATCCAATGCAAGAAGATCACCAAAAAACCAGAAATTGGTTCGTTTATTTGGTTGAGAATACGATTGTAAATATGATAAAGTACAAAAGATTAAAAGAAAATATATCAATATTTTTTTCATGATTAGATTATATGATGAGCAAAAATACAAAATTTGGGGTTGGATTCAAAATTTGGTTTTGTTTTTTTCTTTCTACATTTTACATTCATAATTCTACATTTTACATTTTTTCAAATAATTATGAGTGTAAAATGATAAACACCGGACTTTGTCCGAGTATCTTTGGGATGTAAAATGTAGAGAAATCGTCTGCTGACTTATTCAAATGTTATTTGTTATTCCATACGGACAAGTTCTTTTTTTAGAGTTTAATATTTGTTCATTAGAATTATTTTTTGGGTATTTGCAATTTGATTATAAGAACTTGTTGGAATTTGTTTTTTATTAATTGATGATTTGTTTATTTGTTTATTTGAAATTTGTTTTTGAAATAGCCGCTAAGCGGGTAAATTCATTAACTGTAAATAATTTATCAAACTTCATATCAATTTGATTGAAACCCGCTAAGCGGCTGAGCAAAATGATAAATGTAAAATGCAGAAAAAATCTTTGCTGATTTATTCAATTGTCTCCCGTTTGGAATTTGAAATTTGAATATTGTGATTTATTTGAGATTTGTTTTTTGTTATTTGAAATTTATTCTTGTAATTTATTTGATATTTAATTTCTTCTTAACCATACTTTCACTTTTAGTATATACTAATGCTGAACAGGTTTGCAAAATTATTAAAGACCTATTGCAACGCATAACTAATTCTAAACAGCTATTGCTTCGCATACCTTTTAAGAATTAGTATATTTGCATTTTAATTTTCAAAACAGAATGATAAAAACTACAAATATTCATAAAACTTACGGGAAATTAGAGGTTCTAAAAGGTATTGATCTTGAAATCAAAAAAGGAGAGATAATCTCTATTGTCGGGGCATCGGGAGCAGGAAAATCTACTCTCCTGCACATTATAGGTACTCTCGACCGTGCTGATACAGGAAATGTTTCTATCAATAATATTTCTGTTAACGATCTTCCTGAAAAGAAACTCTCGGAATTTAGAAACAAAAATATTGGATTTGTATTCCAGTTTCATCATTTATTCCCTGAGTTTACAGCTCTTGAAAATATTTGTATTCCTGCTTTTATAGCTAATCTATCAAGAAATAATGCAGAAAAAAAAGCAAAAGAATTACTTGATTTTCTGAATCTCAGCGAAAGAATGAATCATAAACCTTCGGAACTTTCGGGTGGGGAACAACAACGTGTAGCCGTTGCAAGAGCATTAATAAATAATCCTTCAATTATATTGGCTGACGAACCTTCAGGAAATTTGGATTCATCTTCTGCCGTAGAACTTCATAACTTATTTTTTAAACTCAGAGACGAATTTGAACAGACTTTTGTAATTGTAACTCATAATAAAGAACTTGCTGATATGGCTGACAGGAAATTAGTTATTAAAGATGGGATTATTGAATGAATGAATGCTTAAATGATTAAATGATAAAATGATGAGTTCACTCCGAAAAGTATATTTTAGCCACTAAAACACAAAGGCACTAAATTTCACTAAAATTAATTTATTGATATTATTTGTTTTGTGGGTTTTTGTGTTTTCGTGTTTTTGTGGCATTTTTTATTTTTTTGACTTTTCGGAGGGGACTCAATGATAGAATGATAAAATGTTTGAATGATTTATTCAGTATAATAATGGCTATCAGTGTAAGGCTATTTAATTGCAATAATAAAGAAACAAAAGCGTTGTAAATTTTTAAAACAATTACTTTGATGAGGAAGACAAAATTTACCAAATTATTACTTATTACAGCATTTTTATTTACATGTAATATTCTTGGAGCACAAACCACTGAGCAAAAATATGAATCGGCTATCGAGATGGGTGATAAATATTTTAAAAACAAAGATTATATTAATGCAAAAGCTTCATACAATCTTGCCATTCAGTTAGATTCTGAAAAAGAACATCCTAAAAACAAACTAAAGGAAACGCTAAGACTTTTAAGAGCTCAAATGGAAATAAAAAGTCGCTATGCAATTGAGGTAACAAAAGCTGATATTTTTTTTGAAGCTAAAAAATATTCCGAAGCAATAAATAAATATAATGATGCTCAAAAAATACTTCCGGAAGAAAAATATCCTCAGAATCAAATAAATATAATAAAAAAAACAATTGCTGACGAAATAGTTAGAAAAGAAAATTATCAAAATGCCATAATTAACGGAGATAAATATTACAACAATAATGAATACGAAAAAGCACAGGATGAGTATCTTATAGCTGCCAGTCTTGATGCCGAAGCGAAATTACCAAAAGAAAAACTGGAAGAAATCAAAAAAATTCTGATTTCTAATCTGGGAAAAAGAAATGAATACAATATTGCAATTAGTAATGCCGATTTCTTTTTTAAAAAAAATGAATTACAAAAAGCTATAAAGGAATATAAAACAGCGAGCAGCATTTTACCTGATGAATCCTTTCCAAAAGAGAAAATCGTAGAGCTTCATAAAATAATCAATTCACAAAATAATTACGATGATTTAATTGAAACTGCTGATGAATATTATGTAGTTAAAGATTTTAAAAATGCTCAAAAAATTTATTCAGAAGCACTTCAACAAAATCCCGGCAAGGCATACCCAAAAGATATGTTAGAAAAAATAAATAAAGCCATTGCAAACAAAAAAACCACAGAAGAACAAGACTATAAAAATGCAATAGCCAATGGCAATACTTATTTTAAAGAACAAAAATTTCAAGATGCAGAAAATGAATTTGAATTTGCTCTGCGTTTGAAACCTGATGAAAAATATCCAAAAGAAAAATTGGAAGAAATCAATAAAGTGATTCTGAAAATTGCGAGAGAAGAGGAAGCCCATAAGAATTACGAGAATGCAATTACAATAGCTGATGAATATTTTAATAATAAAAAATATGATGAAGCAAGAAAATCATTTCAAAATGCACTGACTTTTATACCGGAAGAAAATTATCCTCTTGAAAAAATTTCTGAAATAAATAATATTCTCAGCGAGATATCCAATAAGGAAGCTATTAAGAAAGAATATGAGAATGCCGTTGCAAAAGCTGATGAATTTTTGAAAAACAATAAATATGAAAATGCCAAATCCAAATATCTTGATGCGAGAAATATCAAACCTTCTGAAGATTATCCAAAGCAAAAAATTGACGAGATTAATAAAATATTAACTGAAATAGAAGCAAAAAGAAGCATTGATGATAAATATAATATTTGTATTGCAAAAGCAGATGAGATGCTCAATAATAAGGATTATCAGAATGCTTTACTTGAATATAAAAAAGCAGAAAATTTAAAACCATCCGAAAAATATTCAGGCAAACAAATAATTATTGTTAATCGAAAGTTGAAAGAACTTGAGGCAGAAAAAAGGAAAGTTTATGAATTATTTATTACTAAAGCCAACAGTTTTTTTAACGAAGAACAATATACACAGGCAAAAGAAACATTCCAAAAAGCAAGTAAGTTGATACCGGCTGAGTTGTATCCTCAGGAAAAGATAAACGAATGTAACGCTGTAATCACATCTTTAAGAAAAGAAAAACAACAAAAATATGATATTGCAATTGCCGATGCCGATAAATTTTACAATGCAAAAATTTATGATCAGGCTATTGTATCCTTTCAACAAGCTTTTGAGTTACTGCCATTTGAAAAATATCCGGCAGAAATGATAGAAAAAATCAATAAAATAATGGATGATAATGTGCTTGTTAATGTAAATACAGAAAATATAATTATTAAAATAAACACAAAAAAAGAATTCCTTTTTGATGCAATATCTGTTAGCGAACGAAAAAATAATTATATACTTATTAAAATAAAAAACCTGAGTGGTGAATCTATTAAAGCTATATTAAGTTACGGGAGTAAAGATTCTAAAAATGGTGGCACCTTAATTAAAATACCTCCATCAAAAAATATTAAAGATTATTTTATAAGAATTGGAGTACAATATAAATGGTTTAGCGAAGATAATATTTGGATAAGTTTAGTCCCTGAAGGTGGTGATATTGAAGTTTCTCTTATCAGGATTTCTAAGGGAGACTGAGGGGAAATTTAAAATGACTAAAATTGTTAAATGACTAAAATTTAAAAATGGAAAAATATTTTCACAAATTTAGAAAGAAAATTATTGGTAACGAATTGGAATTTGAAACTCCATACGGGAAAAAGAAAATGATTTATGCTGATTGGGTTGCCAGCGGAAGATTATATAAAGATATCGAAAAAAAGATTTGCGAAACCTTCGGACCTTACGTTGGAAATACACATACCGAAACCAGCGAAACAGGTACTCTGATGACCAAATCATATCATTATGCTCAAAAAATTATTAAAGATCATGTTAATGCTTCAGCAGAGGATGTGATAATTACACCGGGATCTGGCATGACTGCGGCTATAGTAAAGTTTCAAAGAATTCTCGGGTTAAAATTATGCGGAAAACTTTCGGGTTCGGGATGTATATCGGAAAAAGAACGCCCTGTTGTTTTTGTAACACACATGGAGCATCATTCAAATCATACATCATGGTACGAAACAATTGCAGATGTTGTTCAGTTGCAACCTGATAAAGATTTACTGATTAATCTTAATGAATTAAAAAATAAACTTGAAGAATACAAAGACCGGAAAATTAAAATAGGTTCATTTACAGCGTGTACCAATGTTACCGGAATAGAAACTCCATATCATCAAATGGCAAAGATTATGCACCAACACGGAGGCTTATGTTTTATTGATTTTGCAGCTTCGGCACCATATATAAATATTAACATGCATCCTGATGATCCAATGGAAAAACTGGATGCAATCTTTTTTGCACCTCATAAGTTTTTGGGTGGACCGGGAAGTTCAGGAGTTTTAATTTTTGATTCTAAACTTTATAATAATGCCACACCCGATCAGCCGGGAGGAGGAACTGTTGACTGGACCAATCCATGGGGAGAATATAAGTATATTGATAATATCGAAGCCCGTGAAGATGGCGGAACTCCGGGATTTTTGCAGGCTATCAGAACAGCACTTGCGCTAAAATTGAAAGATGAAATGGGCGTTTCAAATATCAGGAAACGTGAGGAAGAACTTGTAAAGACTGCTTTTACAGAGTTAAATAAAATTCCAGATATTAATATTCTTGCAGATAATGTAACTGACCGCCTTGGTATAATTTCGTTTTATATTGATGATATTCATTTTAATCTGATTGTAAAAATACTGAATGACCGTTTTGGTATTCAGGTACGAGGAGGATGTGCATGTGCCGGAACATACGGGCATTTCCTTCTTGATTTAAGTTATGATAAATCAAAAAAAATAACTGATTTGATCAATTCAGGCGACCTTTCGGAAAAAACAGGATGGATTAGACTTTCATTACATCCTACAATGACAAACGAAGAGCTTTACATTTTTGTTGATGCTATTAATCAAATAGTTAAAAATATTGATTCATGGAAAACGGATTATATTTATGATAATCGTACCAATGAATTCAGGCATAAAAACGAGCCTGAAGATAAAACTATTCTTGTAAAAGACTGGTTTGAGTTTTAAAATTTAACAATTTGCCAAATTTTTTCTTATACGGCTTAAGCTCTCAGGAGCAATTCCAAGATATGAAGCTAAATATTTTTGCGGAATTTGCTGAATAAGGTCTTTATTATTATTTGCCAGTTCAAAGTAAAAATCCTCTGCAGTTTTGCTGTGCATTTGTATTTCTTTAATTTCTCTTTGAATATATAATAGTTCTATCATTCTACGGCCAACCCTCTCTGCAAGTGCAGACCCCTTATAAAGACTCTGCATGTTATCGTATGAAATCCTAAAAGATTTTACATCAGATAGTGCATCAATATTAACCATTGAAGGTGTTCGGCTAATAAAAGAAACATACGAATTAAATACACTAATCGGAAAATTAAATCTTAATGTGTATTCAATATCATTTTTATTATAATGAAAAATACGTGTTACACCTTCAACCAGAAAATAAATATAGTTCTCGACTTTGCCGGCATGTAAAATCTGTTCATTTTTTTGATATTCTTTATAAATCAGGCGTCTATCAAAACGCTCCCATTCCTTATCCGTTATAGGAACTACGCTGTTGATAAACCCACGAATTTGATTTTTATAGATTTTTTTCATTTTCCGTTTCCGAATAAAATTTAAAAAATCAAAGATATGGAAAAAATTCTTAGCCATGGATTCTAAAATTCAGATTTAGTGCTTTACTATAATTTTACCTTGATATTCCTTAATGCCATTTGAAATATTATAAAAATATACTCCTGTATTAATTTTATTTGTATTCAATGTAAATATTTGATTGCTATTAATACAGTTTAATTGTTGATGATAAACCTTTTTTCCAAGTATGTTTATTAATGTAAAATCTAAAATATCAGTAGTTTCACAATTAATCTTCAGCTTAATAAAATCATTACAAGGGTTTGGAAATAATAAACATTTATTATCAATAATAATTTCGTCAACATCCAGAAGGTAGCTTACAGCATATTCTAACTGAACATCTTTTCCATCATTCCACTGTGCAATAATATTTTCAACAGTAAGTGGTACTTTGATATCAGGGGAAACCCCACCTGACATAGTTGAATCAGAATCAAGTTGAATGATATAATTCTCATCAAGCGATCTGGCTTGCGGAAAGACAAGTGAGATTTCCAAAGGTAAAAGAACAGGGTCGCCATTTACCATTCCGAAAGAGCCGTTTGTTCCCCAATGTGATACAATTTTGGCATTTTCAAGGCGCTGAAACATCATAGCAAATCCTTCGCCAGTGCTAATACAATTAGGGTCTACAATAACAGCAATTTCCCCTGTAAATAATGGTTGCAATGGTTCTGTATAGAGAGTAAATAGAATTTCGTAGTTATTGTCGTATGAGCCAGTTACGTATTCGTAGAAAGATTGGTTTTCGTAGTACATACCCATTGTTACGGCTGCTTGAAGATCGTTTCCTCCAAGGTTAAAACGTAAATCTACAATAAGTTTATCAACCAAATTTTGATTAAAAAATTCAACAGCTTCACTTACTTTAATAAAATCAGGATGAGACTTTATTTCTTCAGGAGTTTCTCCTTCGGCAGTTTCCGCAACAATTTTTAAGTATCCAATATTATTTTCCAGTAACCGGTAAGTAACAATTGAGTCGGGATTATAAACATCAGCAGTATTATAAAACCCTTCTAACAGCATAGCAAAACCGTCATCATAGGATGATATATTTATTGTATTAGTTTGTTTGCTAGCATTTTCAAAAGTAACAGTAGCCTCAGCCCCTATAGAATCACGACTAAGTATTAAGTATCTGCTAAATAATCGTCCTTCCACGGTAGCATAGTTTCTAATAAAATTAAAACACTCTATAGCATTTATTGAATCAATTAATATATTATTCCATTTTACTATTTTATTACCTGTTCTCAATCCATCTTGCCAGGCTTGACTTTCTGGATCAATAGCTGAGACAGCAATTGTACCATCCTCGAGAGGACACATATTAAAACCATAACTGCCCCCTAATACATCTTTTTTATAGAAGCTTGGAACTCCATTAAGCATTATGTGTCCATCAGGAACACTATACAAATATTTAAAAAGGAATTTGATAAACGCAATTGTGTCACTGCTATTTTGAGCATCAACAATATGTGGTCGGGTTATTGTTTCCTTTTCCGGCCAATCAACAGCCTTCCATTCTGTATAGGGATATCTCAACGACATACAAGTATGTAGCGAATCGAATGCCTCTGTCCAGGGGAGAGAACTAAAATCAAATGTAGTAGCATTTTTTGAAATTGGGTTTGAGTTATCGTTATTAATCTGCCCAATTGCAAGTGTAGAAAACAAACTAATAATAAGTACAACAGTAATTCTTTTAGCTTTCATCATCATTATTTTTTTAAAGTTTTTATACAACTATTTGATATTATTCAGGCTTTCCCGGATAGCCAAGAATTTCTCTTACAGCATAAGCTGCATCA
>JAIORY010000270.1 GCA_021107915.1 Bacteroidales bacterium
GTTTTATGATATTTTTTTTATAAGTTTGTATGCAATATAAATTTTAACTAAAACATAAGGAGAAAAAAAGTTATGATAGGTTTTTCACTCGAAAAAAGACATTTAGAAATCATTGAAAAATATCGAGATTTCACGGAAAGAGAAATTATTCCAAACAGACTAAAGTATGATGAACTGGCTGAGTTTCCATGGCCAATCGTAAAAAAAGCATATGAAGAAGGTTTAATGAGTGGACCTGTACCAGTTAAATACGGAGGTAATGGTTATTCGATTTTCGATAGCACACTTTCCTCTGAAGAGTTGGGTGCAGGTTGTATTGGAATCGGAATTGGAATTGATGCAAACACACTTGCATTAACACCATTGTTACTTGGCGGAAACGAAGACCAACATAAAAAGTTCTTTGGTTTGCTTAACGAAGTTAAAGGTGTTGCGGCTTATTGTTTGACTGAACCTAATGCAGGTTCTGATGTTCAGGGAATAAAATCCTCTGCAATTAAAAAAGGTGATAAATACATCCTGAATGGTCATAAACGTTTTATTACCAATGGTGAAGTAGCTACTTTCCATAATGTTTTTGCGCAAACTGATCCGGAAAAAGGATCAAGAAGTCTGACAGCGTTTATTGTTCCTGCCGATTTACCCGGAGTAGAAATTTTACCAAGACTACAAAAGATGGGTCAAAAAGCTTCTGTTCAAAATGAGATTATTTATCATGATGTAGAAGTACCTGCTGAAAATTTAGTTGGCAGAGAAGGTATGGGTTTTATTTATGCTATGAAAACCTTTGACAGAACACGTACCGGTGTAGCTGCTTTAAGCATTGGAAATGCAAGAGCTGCATACGAAACTGCAAAAGACTGGACAAAAAACAGAGTTCAATTTGGAAAACCCATAGCTGCTAACCAAGCAATTGGATTTATGTTAGCTGATATGGCAACAGAAATTGAAGCAGCAAGACTTCTGACATGGAATGCTGCTTATCAATATGATATCGGTGACAGATCTGCCTCAAAATTATCTGCTATGTCCAAGCTTTATGCATCTGATATGGGTATGAAAGTTACCACTGATGCTGTCCAAGCTATGGGTGGTGATGGGTATTCACGAGATTTTATGGTTGAAAAAATGATGAGAGATGCCAAATTATGCCAGATATACGAAGGAACTAATCAGGTTCAACGTATTGTGATTTCTAAAGCTATTTTGAAATAATAAAAAACTCAAATATACAGTATTAAATTAATAATGATCCACCTAAGCGAACTTAACAAATATTATTATTAATTGGGAAATATAGGAAATAAGGGGAATAAGGAAAAATACCCTTATACCCCTTATACCTTTATTCCCACTATACCATTTTAAAAATTTATTCTAAAAATCAGAAAACAAGAATTGATTAACAAACTAAATAGTTACGAAATCAAAACATATATCTGTTCTCTTCAATAAGTTTGTCTGCAATATTTCTTCTTGCCAACTTTGTGTTAACCGGTGCAACTTTTGTAAAATTACTTAATGCTTTAAGCATTAATTGCTGCTCTTTACCTTGGCAGAATGAATTGACAGCATCAGCACCTGCTTTGTAAATGGCATCAGCGGCATCGTAAATATAAACATTAAGAATATCTTTAGCGAGTTTTAATTCTTCATTATCTGCATTTTCATCATCTTCATGCAACATTTCTAATTTTTCAACTCTTAGAAGAGTAGATTCTGCAGCATATAAAGGTATGATCATATCTGCAATATTCATCCAGATTTCTTGTTCAAACATAAACTTTCTTTTGAACTTTTCTTGTCCATTACCAAGAACTAACAAGATTGCCTTTTTGAAATTATCAATGTTTTCGTGTTTGGTTTCGTAATAACTTTTTAATTCAAATTCGTGATCACTGATTTTGTTTAGTTCATCAACAACTTGTTTAGCTCTTGCAAAAAGATCTATTTCGCCTTTCATCGAACGTTTTAGTGCGGTGTCAACAACCAACAGCCTGTTAATTTCGTTAGTTCCTTCAAATATTCTGTTTATTCTCGAATCGCGATAAGATCTCTCAATAGGTGTTTCGGATGAGAAGCCCATTCCACCATAAATTTGGACAGCCTCATCAACAATATAATCAAGAGCTTCGGAACCATAAACTTTTAATAAAGCACATTCAATAGCAAATTGAGCAGCACCCTTAATATTTGCTTCGCCTTTTTCCATTCCCTCATTCAAATATTGCTCAATAGTATCTTCAATATCTTTACTTGCTCTGTAAACAGCAGATTCGGTTGTGTATGTTTTTATTACTTGTTCAGCTAATTTATGCTTTATAATCGGGAAGTTTGAAATAAGCTGAGTAAACTGTTTTCTTTCATTTGCATAATTTACTGATTGTGTGATAACGCGTTTTGCAGTACCGATAACGGATGCACCAAGTTTTATTCTTCCAATATGCAGAATATTCAGTGCTATTCTAAATCCTTCACCTCTTTTACCAAGTAGGTTTTCGACAGGTACTTTTACATCATTATAAAATATTTGAACTGTAGATGATCCTTTGATACCCATTTTCTTTTCTTCAGGATTTAAAGTAATACCTTCCCAGTTTTTTTCAACAATAAAAGCACTTAAAACTCTGTCGTTTTCAATCTTAGCAAAAACAGTCTGAATATCAGCAAAACCACCATTAGTGATCCACATTTTTTGTCCGTTAAGAATATAATGCTTTCCATCTTCAGAAAGAACAGCTTTGGTTTTACCTGAATTAGCATCAGATCCGGCACCGGGTTCTGTGAGACAATAAGCTGCAAGTAATTCTCCGGTTGCTAATTTGGGAATATATTTTGCTTTTTGCTCCTCATTTCCATAATATAAAATCGGAAGAGTACCAATTCCTGTATGAGCCATCATAGCTACTGAATAGGAGGCTGCTGAGCCCATGGCTTCATTCGATTTCATTGAAGTAATAAAACCTTGGTCAAAACCGTCATATTCTTCAGGAACAGAAATTCCAAGTAATCCAAGTTCGCCTGCTTTTTTTAGAAGGTCTTCCATAAGACCAGGCTCTTTTTCGTCAATTCTTTCCATATTTGGATAGATTTCGGCTTCAAGAAAATCTTCACAAGTCTGGACAATCATTTGTTGTTCTTCATCAAATTCTTCAGGAATGAATATATTTTCTGCTTTAGTTTTCTGTAACAGAAATTCACCGCCTTTTGGTAGTTGATTGTTTTCCATAATAAGTTGTATTAGCTAAAATGTTTTTAATTAATCAATTCCAATTATTACTATAAATAGTAATTTTTTTTAATTGGCTGCAAAGATAAAAAAAGAAAGTAATTAATATAAAGATAAATTTTTTTCCTAAATTTGTATATAATATTAGTTTAATAGCTAATAAGTATTATGATAATGATTTATTTTTTTACTAATCTAATTTTTAAACATGTCTTTAAAATACATTGTTCTTTTTCTCGCTATTATAATTATTGTTGTGGTAATAATATCTTACCCTCGTATTAAACTGTTTTTTATAAAGTTATTTTATTCTAAATATCATTACAGATATATAAATGCTTATAAAAAATACACAAAAAAGAGCCCACATGGGTATTGTATAAAAGATGAATTTATTTATCATATTTTAGTATTTAAAGAAAAGGACAAAAGGTTTGAGAAATATACAACTGTTAGAGAAATTAAATTCGGTGATACTGAGTATTTTACAACTTATCAAGAAATTAAACGACAAAAAAGAAAACCATTTTGCTTTAATTCATACTATTTAAATAACAAATATGATATAAAAATTATAGGATACAGAGATTCAATGTTTAATACAACAATGCGTGTGTTATATTATTTTATTGATGATGTTTTTTTTATGGGCGAATATATTTTTAAAGATACATTAGGAGAAAGAGCAAAAAGGATATCTAAAATAATGCACGAAAAATATCTCGGTCATACAACTAATAAAAGTGAAAAATTTTATATTGATGGACCATACGATACTTCGATACATTTTGCCGATACAGGGTTTTCTCTAATTATTAAATATTTCAGTAATGAAGATAATGATATTAAAGCTAAACTTGATGATATTTGCAAAGAATACAAAGGAATAGAAAAAAGATTTGATAAAAGAAAACACAAAGACGAATTATACGATAGATTATAAAGTTCATTCTTATTAACAAATAAAACTATTCTCTGGTAACATATCTAACAAACACTTAACCTGTCTTTTACTCTACAAAATAAATATTAAAGTTATTCTAAAACAGGATTTTTTTATCATTCTGCTTTGTTTTTTACATTTCTTTTCTAATTTTGGCACTGGGAATTCAAAAAAATTATAGAGATTTTTTTTTAATGAATTAATTTTTTACTTCAAATTATTTCGTTTAACAATTTAATTATAAGCCAATAATGAGAAAGAGAGATAATACACCAAGTAAAACTTTGATAGAAAGATATAAATTAATCAGACATCCTGAGAGAATAAGAAGTTCTGATGTTATCAAAGGTGTTTTTGAGAAAATATCATACTATGAATCACCTGATCCTTCTCTTATAGTTGCAAGAGGTACTATTGATAAAATTCGTTGTATCATAATCGGACAAGAAAAAAGAAGACAGGGAAAAGAAAGTAAAGCAACAGGAATGGTAACCGCTGAAGGTCATGGATTTATTCTTGATATTTTGGATGAAGCAGAAGAACACAATACTCCTGTAATATCATTTATTGACACCTTTGGTGGAAACAGTTCAATGGAAGCAGAAATGGGAGGGCAGTCATTTTTAATATCTGACTGTATCAGCAGGTTTTGTAATGTAAAAACACCAACTTTATCTTATGTAATAGGTGAAGGTGGTAGTGGTGGAGCATTAGCAATACAAATTGCCGACAAAGGTTTTATGCTCGAAAACGCACTCTATTCTGTAATTGCCCCCGAAAGTTGTAGTCGCATTATTTTTCATAAAAGATTGGCTGCCGGTGAAGAAATTGAGGCTACTTTACCTGATGCTTTGGAAGTATTAAGACCGGGAGCTGAACATATCAGAGATATTGGTATGATAGATGAAATACTACCAGAACCGAAAATTGGAGCTCATATCAATTACGAATATACAATCAAGACTCTAAAAAATTCTATTTCTAAAGAATTAGATGAATGGGTTACAAGTTATAAAAGTGGGAAAAAAGTCGTTAAAAAGAAAGTTGTTGCAAAATTATTGAAAGAAAGAAGAGAGAAAGTGCTGAATTATGGAGAATTTTATAATAAACTTGGCAAGCTCGTTAAAAGAATGATCAATAAAAAACCCCCGGTTTTTAAAGACAGAGTTGATATTGAAAGTGAAGATTTTTATAATCAATTATTAATAAAAGCACATTTGGAAGAAAAGGGTATTGAAGAAACCGAATTATTTGAATGTATAAAAGAATGGGATCCAAAGCAAAATCTTTTTAGAGTTGCAGGTGGATGTGGCTTTGTTTCTTATAAAGATTATGTTGATAATTTTTATGCTTGCCCAAAATGCGGAAAGGGAGAATACCTGAGTATTGAAGATCAAATTGAAAAAATTTGTGATAAAGACACTTATATTGAAATAGAAAATGATCTGAACATTTATCAATTATTTGGTTGTGACAGATACAATTTTGGTAAATATAAAAGCTTGCTTGAGAAAATGCAGAAGAAATGCTTTTCTAACGAAAGTTTAGTTACAGGTACTGCAAAGATCAACGGTAAAAATGTTGTTCTTGTATTAACTGATATACAATTTATCGGAGGTTCTTTTGGTGCTGTGTTTGGCGAAAAATTTAAAAGAGCCGTTGACTTTGCTATTAAACATAAATATCCATTTATTTCTGTCTGTTCTTCGGGTGGTGCAAGAATGAATGAAGGTCCAATGGCTCTTGCTCAAATGGCAAAAATGAACATGTCATTATTAGACCTTAAAAAGGAAGGAATTTTATACATCTCAGTTATAGCTGGACCAACCACAGGAGGTGCTTATGCAAGTTATGTTACTCAGGGAGACATTATTATTGGTGAAGAAGGAGGTTTAGTTGAGTTTGCCGGACCTAGAGTTGTTACAGGTGCAGGTTTTGAAGTTGACAGAGATATCGTTATTACTGATAAACTTTATGAAACAAAGAAAATTCATGAAATAACAAAAAGAAAAGACCTAAAAGATGCTCTTACTTATTATGTTAATTTTTTCTATTGTTTAAAATTTCCAAAGACAAGAAAGAAATTAGGCAGAATCAGGGACTTTAGAAAATAGGAAATTTACTTCTATTAATAAAATATTCGTTTTAAAAAAATCCTACAAAAATGAGTTTAACATTTTTGTAGGATTTATAATAATTTCTTATCAAATACTATATTTAGAATTCCTGACCCATATTTTAATTACGAAGAATCAGGAGTTCTGATTAGTTACCTAATATTTTAGTGCAGTTACTATTTATTCGATTTTTTGTTGACTTTGATCGTTATCTTATTGTTATTTTTATTGAAGTCAATTATGATATTATCACTTTCACTAATATTTGTTTTAATAATCTCCTCAGCAAGTGGATCTTCAACATATTTTTGAATGGCACGTTTAAGTGGTCTTGCACCGAATTGTTCATCCCAGCCCTTATCAATAATAAATTCTTTGGCTTTTTTTGTAATGCGAATATTAAAACCGAGTTCGTTAATTCTTTGATACAGATGATGTAATTCAATATCTATTATTTTATGAATATCTTCCCGTTCGAGCGAATCAAAAATTACAATATCATCAACTCTGTTAAGAAACTCAGGTGCAAATGACTTTTTAAGCGCATTTTGGATAACCCCCTGAGCATAATTTGCTTTGGCTGTTTTTTTGGCAGAAGTGCTAAAACCAACTCCTTGTCCGAAATCTTTAAGCTCACGTGACCCGATATTTGAGGTCATTATAATTATGGTATTTTTAAAATCAACTTTACGTCCATAGCTATCAGTAAGTACACCATCATCCATAACTTGTAAAAGTAGATGGAAAACATCAGGATGAGCTTTTTCAATCTCGTCGAGCAAAACGATAGAGTAGGGTTTACGTCTTACTTTCTCGGTAAGTTGTCCACCTTCTTCATAACCAACATATCCCGGAGGTGCTCCAACAAGTCTCGAAACAGCAAATTTTTCCATATACTCACTCATATCAACCCTTACAAGAGCTTCTTCAGTATCAAATAAATATTTTGCTAATACTTTGGCAAGATAAGTTTTTCCAACTCCTGTAGGTCCAAGAAAAATAAATGATCCTATAGGTTTACCAGGGTCTTTTAAACCGGCTCTATTTCTACGAATTGCGCTGGTTATCTTTTTTATGGCGTTATTTTGTCCAATAACAGATTCTTCAAGTTCACTTTCCATTTTCAAAAGTCGCTCGCCTTCATTTTGGGCAATTCGTTGCACCGGAACACCTGTCATCATAGCAATAACCTCAGCAACATTCTCTTCATCAACAATTTCACGGTTTATCTTTGATTCTTCTTCCCATTTACGTTGTGCATTCTCCAAATCATCCTGTAGTTTTCTTTCAATATCACGATATTGAGCAGCTTCTTCAAATTTCTGAATATTTATTGCATTGGTTTTATATTTTTTTGTTTCTTCGATACTGTTCTCGATATTTATTATTTCAACAGGAACATGTATATTTTTGATGTGCACCCTTGATCCGGCTTCATCAAGTGCATCAATAGCTTTATCCGGCAAGTATCTTTCGCTCATGTATCTGTTTGTCAGATTTACACATGCATTAATTGCTTCAGGAGTATATTGTACCAAATGATGATCTTCGTATTTTTCCTTAATATTATTTAGTATGTCAATTGTTTCTTTGGGAGTAGTAGGATCAACAATTATTTTCTGAAAACGGCGTTCTAAAGCTCCGTCTTTTTCTATGTGTTGTCGGTATTCATCAAGAGTTGTAGCACCAATACATTGAAGTTCTCCACGTGCAAGTGCCGGTTTAAACATATTTGATGCGTCAAGCGAACCGGCTGCATTTCCGGCACCAACAATAGTGTGCAATTCATCAATAAATAAAATGATATTAGGATTTTTTTCTAATTCATTTAAGACAGCCTTCATTCTTTCTTCAAATTGCCCCCGATATTTTGTTCCCGCTACCATGGAAGCAAGATCAAGTGTAACAATTGTTTTATTAAACAATGCTCTTGAAACTTTTCTTTCCACAATCTTTGTAGCTAATCCTTCGGCAATAGCAGATTTACCTACACCCGGTTCTCCGATAAGAATAGGGTTGTTTTTTTTTCGCCGACTTAAAATCTGAGCAATTCTTTCTAATTCCTTTTCACGTCCTACGATTGGATCAAGTCGTTCTTCTTCAGCCATTTTTGTAATATTACGACCAAAATTGTCAAGTACAGGAGTTTTTGATTTTGAATCCGATAATTTCTTTGTTCCTTTGGGAATACCGCTTCCTTCTGCCGGATTGCCTGTTGTTCCACCCGGAAGCTCACCTTTAGGAATTATCCCTTCATCTTTATTCATAATAATAGCTTTAACTTCTTCTTTTACTGATTCATAATCAATACCTTTTTTATGAAATGATTTTGTTACCAGATTATTTTCATCTTTTAATATGGCAAGCAATAAGTGTTCTGTTCCTATAAGATCGCTCCTAAAAACTTTAGCTTCGAGATATGTTATTTTTAATGCCCTTTCTGCCTGTTTAATGAGTGGAATATTTTCAGGTTTTTTATCAGGAATATTATTTGATATTATTGATGTCTCAATTTCTGTTTTAAAATTATTAATATCAATATTAAAATACGACATTATTTGAACAGCCATTCCCTGTCCTTCACGGATAACTCCTAATAATAAATGTTCAAGTCCGATGTAATCATTCCCAAGCCTTATTGCTTCTTCACGACTGTATGTTAATACGTTTTTTACTCTTTGTGAAAATTTAGCTTCCATTAGTTCTTCTTCTAAAATCTATTAACATTATTTTTACAAAAGTAGTGATTTTCCGGTATTTATCCGAATTAATATACTGATATTAAAATAATTATATTTAAAATCAAAATTAGCTACAAAATTATAACTTCTTTTGATTGAAAGCAATAATTATCAACATAAATCTGTTCATAATAATAATCCCAATTATAGCTTATATTCCGGTAATTATTTGTAATTTCGTGCACTTAGTAGTAAATAGCTAAGTAATTAAAAACAAGTAGATTAGAGGAAAAATGCAGGAAGAAGAAAAAGTAATAAAAGTTAATATTGAAAATCAGATGAAATCAGCCTATATCGACTATTCCATGTCGGTAATAGTTTCGCGGGCTTTACCTGATGTACGAGATGGTTTGAAACCGGTTCATCGCCGCGTTTTATTTGGAATGCACGAACTTGGTGTATTTGCAAATCGTTCGTTTAAGAAATCGGCAAGAATAGTAGGGGAGGTGCTTGGTAAGTATCATCCTCACGGTGATACATCTGTTTATGATGCAATGGTTAGAATGTCTCAGGATTGGTCGTTGAGATATCCTTTAATCAACGGGCAAGGTAATTTTGGCTCAATTGATGGCGATAGCCCCGCAGCTATGCGTTATACCGAAGCTAAAATGCAAAAGATGGCTGAAGACATACTTTCCGATATTGATAAAGATACTGTTGATTTTCAACTCAATTTTGATGATACTTTAAAAGAACCTGTTGTTCTGCCAACCAGAATTCCAAACCTCCTAATTAACGGAGCTTCAGGTATTGCTGTTGGTATGGCAACAAATATGGCACCTCATAATATCAATGAAATTATTGACGGAACTATTGCATATATTTTCGATAATGATATTGATGTTGCAGGATTGATGAAGTACATCAAAGCCCCTGATTTCCCAATAGGGGGAATAATATATGGATACGAAGGAGTTAAAAATGCTTTTGAAACCGGAAGAGGAAGAATAGTTGTAAGAGGTAATACCTATATTGAAGAATCTTCTTCGGGAAGAGAAACAATTATTGCTACATCAATTCCTTATCAGGTCAACAAAGCAGAAATGATTAAGAGAACTGCTGAATATGTTCTGGATAAAAAAATTGAAGGAATTTCGGATATTCGTGATGAATCGGATAAAGATGGAATGAGGATTGTTTATGAGCTTAAAAGAGATGCAATTACAAATGTTGTTCTAAATAAACTCTATCAATATACTCAACTTCAAAGTTCGTTTAGTGTTAATAATATTGCCCTTGTTAAAGGACGACCTAAATTATTGAATTTAAGAGATATGGTTAAACTATTTGTCGAGCACAGACTTGAAGTAGTTACCCGTAGAACTCAATATGAACTAAATCAAGCTGAAAAGAAAGCACATATTCTTGAAGGTTTGATGATTGCACTTGATAATCTTGATGCAGTTATTGCATTGATAAGAGCATCAAGAACACCGGAAGAAGCAAGAAATGGCTTGATTAAAGAGTTTGAACTTTCTGAAATTCAAGCAAAAGCAATTCTGGAAATGCGCTTACAAAAACTTACCGGACTCGAAATTGAGAAAGTTAAAGCTGACTATGAAGAATTGTTAATACTTATCGAGCATTTGAAAAGTATTCTCGCAAGTGAAGATAAAAGGAAGGATATCATAAAAGAAGAGTTGCTCGAAATAAAAGAAAAATATGGTGATGAAAGAAGATGCACCATTGAATATTCAGCTGAGGATTTTAAAATAGAAGACACAATTCCAAACGAAGAAGTCGTTATTACAATCTCTCATCTGGGATATGTTAAACGAACAAAACTTAGCGAATATCGTCAGCAAAAACGTGGTGGAACAGGAGCCAGAGGTAGTGCAAAAAGGGGAGAGGATTTCCTTGAACATTTGTTTGTTGCCAGCACACATAATTATCTTTTACTTTTTACTGAGCTTGGTAAATGTTTCTGGCTTAGAGTATTTGAAATTCCTGAAGGTAGTAAAACAACAAAAGGTCGAGCTATTCAAAACCTTATTAATATTGCAAAAGAAGATGTTGTAAGAGCATATATTAATGTAGATAATCTTAATGATGAAGAATACTTGAATAATAATTATATTATCCTTGGAACTAAAAATGGTACTATAAAGAAAACTTCGCTTGAAGCATATTCACGCCCAAGACAAAATGGTATTAATGCAGTTACTATTAAAGATGCTGATAATTTGTTAGAAGCAAGATTGACAAACGGAAAAAGCGAAATAATGATTGCTCTGAAATCAGGAAAAGCAATTCGCTTTAACGAAAAGAATGTACGACCGATGGGAAGAAATGCCTCAGGAGTTAGAGGAATCAGATTGGCAAATAATAAAGATGAAGTAATTGGAATGGTTTGCTTTCAAAATGGTGAATCAGATGTACTGGTTGTCTCAAAAAATGGTTACGGAAAACGCTCTAAACTTGATGATTATAGAATTACAAATAGGGGAGGGAAAGGCGTAAAAACTATTAATATTACAGAGAAAACAGGAAACCTTATTTCAATTAAAGATGTACAGGATAATGATGATCTTATGATTATTACTAAATCCGGAATTTTAATCAGATTGCCTATTGCCGATCTTCGTGTTATGGGTAGAGCAACTCAGGGAGTTCGTCTTATTAAGCTTAAAGATAATGATGCTATTGCTTCAGTTGCAAAAGTATTCGTTGAAGTAAATGGTGAAGATGATGAAAATAATAAAGATGATTCTACCGTTATAAATAACGAAAGTAACAATTTAATTAACGAAAATATTGAAATTGAAGATACAGATGAGTAAACAAATTTCTGTATATTCAAATTTTGCATAGAATTATTTATTATTTATCTTTGCAAAAGACTTAATAACCAAATCAAAAAAAATACGTATGAAAAAAATTGCAATTTTATTGATCATTTTAATGGCAAGCGGTTCAATTTATGCACAGAAATCAAAAAGAACAAGTGCATTTAACCACTTACAGCATGGAAAGCTTGACAAAGCAAAAACAGCTATTGATGCTGCAATAGTTCACGAAAGTACAATGAGCGATGCTAAAACATGGTATTACAGGGGAAATATTTACCTTGAAATCGCAATGACTGATAATGAAAAATATCAGGATTTAGACCCTGAATGTATTGATAAAGCCCTTGAATCTTATTTAAAAGCTCGCGAACTTGATGTCAAAGGGAAATTTCTTACTGATATTTTACCAAGACTAATGGCTTGTGGTGAACAATACTACAATAAAGCAGTAAGAGCTTATAATACAAAGGAATATAACGATGCCTCAATTAACTTTTTCAAAGCATTTGAAGTAAATAAAAATCTTTCAGATGATAATATTGATACAGGTGCTTTATATAATTCAGCTATTTCAGCTGGATTAGCTGAAAATATTGATCTCGCAAAAGAGAAATATCAAATTCTTATTGAATATAATTATAATAATTCCTTAATGTATGTTACTTTATCAAATTATTATAAGACCGATGGTGATTCTATTAAAGCACTGGAATACATTCAAGTAGGCAGAGAGAGATTTCCTGAAGATTTCCAAATTTTAATTACTGAAACTAACTTGTTTTTAAATGCAGGAGAAACAGCCAAAGCATTAAACAATTTGAAGCAGGCATTAAAAACTGATACAACAAATGCTTCAATATACTCTGCAGTAGGGTCTATGTACGACAGAATTGTTAATGATACAAATAAAACAAAGGAAGAAATTGATAAAGCATTTATTGAAGCAGAAAATGCCTATGTAAGAGCCATTGAAATTCAACCTGATTTCTTTGATGCAATTTATAATCTTGGAGCTTTGTATTTTAACCGCGGAGTAAATAATATTCAGGAAGCAGATATATTGCCATTTGGTGATGAAAAATATGATAAATTGAAAGAGCTTGGTGATGCTTTTATGGATAAATCTCTTCCAATTCTGGAAAAAGCATACGAATTACAACCTGATGATTATAGTACTTTGTTTTCTTTAAAACAAATTTACTCCAGAATAGGTAATAAAGAAAAATATAAAGAGGTTTCAGAGAGACTCCAAAACCAACAATAATAATATTATTTAAAAATAGGAGAGTATAATGAGTTATGCTCTCCTATATATTTAGAATTGCGACTTAACATAATATATATTATAGG
>JAIORY010000102.1 GCA_021107915.1 Bacteroidales bacterium
CCACAACCATGTGTGTATATACTCTTAAAACACCTGATACCGGATTATAAAGAAATGGATAGACAGTTACGGTAATACCACGGAAATCTCTCAGGATATATGGCGAACCGGATTCGGCAAGAATATCAGGAAAGAAAGCATTCATATTATATGTTTCTGAAAATTCATAAGGAATATTATCAGGATTTGTATTACAGTCGAAAAGTCCTTTGGAAGGAGCTATCTGCATTTGATACTCAATAAATTCACTATCGGTAACTTTAATTTCTACCCCGGCATTATCAGGTATAATGAAACTCCGGGTAATTTTCGGTAGTTCGGGATCACCATATTTGAAAATTTTTCCTTCATTAAATAAATTGATATGGTAATAAGTCTCGCCATCAATATTTACCGGAAGTTTTTTAAAATCTCCGATATTATATTCAATTAATGTTGATTGATCATTTGAAGACAACACTTTTACTTCAAATTCAGAACTGATTGTAGTTGTTTCATCTGCATGATTCAGAATTTGGGATTGAGCACATATACTTATAGAAAAGCACAATGTTAAAATCATTAAATTTTTCATAGTTTCTCTTTTAAATTTTTTAATTATTGTTTTCATAACTATCTGAAAGTTAATTTATAAAAAACCTGAGAATTTTATAAAATGAAGTTAGTTTCAAAAAAACTAAAAACATGTAACTCAATAGGATTCACCAAAAATAACAATAAATCTTTAATATGCAAATTAATTAATTTAGTATCATATTGAATGTTGCAATATAGTATAGTTTAGTATCTTTATAGAAATAAAAAAAGCCCTATAAATAGAGCTTTCTTCTTCTGGTTAACTAATTATTTTTTCCGGCATGACACTTTAAAATAATATTTAGCTTTTTTAGCTATATTTGAAAATAGCCAGCTTAAGCATCAATTTCAACAATTACTTGTCCTTTAATAATATTTTCGCCATCTTTGACATTAATTTTTTTAACAATCCCATCTGTCATTGCTGTAATATCATTTCGCATTTTCATTGCTTCGAGAACTACAAGTTTATCACCCGATTTGATTTTATCCCCTTCTTTTACATAAATATTCCGAATAGTTCCCGAAATAAATGATTTAATAATATTTAATTCGGGCTTTTTATATGGCTTACGGTTCTTGAACTTTTTTGTTAAAAATGTTTTGTATTTAACATTATCAATATTTATAGTATTATATCTGATTTTTGTTTCCTTTTTCATGTGTAATGTTTTAATTGTTTAGTCACATGTCGCTTTTATCAATTGAAATATATTAATATTAAGTTGGTTAAAATGGCGGGATACCATGTTTTTTATTTGGGCTAATTACCTCTTTATTTAAAGATATTTCGATTGCGTGAATGAGCATTTTTCTTGTTTCAACCGGGTCAATAACTGCATCAACATAGCCATAAGCAGCAGCTACATACGGATTGGCAAATTTTTTCCTGTATTCGTTAACTTTTTTCTTTCTCATTTCATCAGGATTTTCAGCACTCATTATTTCTTTTTTGAAAATAATATTTGCTGCTCCTTCAGGCCCCATAACAGCGATTTCGGCAGAAGGCCATGCAAAAACAAAATCTGCTTTCAGGTGAGAAGAGCACATTGCAATATATCCTCCTCCATAGGCTTTTCTCAGAATAACAGTAATTTTTGGTACTGTTGCTTCGGAATATGCATAAAGTAATTTTGCTCCGTGGCGAATAACTCCTGCATGTTCCTGATCAACTCCCGGAAGATATCCCGGAAGGTCAACGAGAGTTACCATCGGAATATTAAATGAGTCGCAGTAACGAATAAATCTTGCAGCTTTGTCTGACGAATCAACATCAAGCACACCTGCAAGTACATTTGGCTGATTTGCTACAAAACCAACAGTATCACCATTCAAACGTGCAAAACCAATTACAATATTTGCAGCAAATTGTTTCTGAATTTCCAAAAATTCCGAATCATCACAAATAGCTTTAATAACATTTCTTACATCATAAGGTTGTTTTGGATCTGTTGGAATAATATTCTCAATTTTGTATTTTCTTGTTTTTGGTCCTTTCTTTGGAAATTTATCAGCTTTTTTCATATTGTTCCATGGAATGAAACTTATAAGTGATTTTATCTGATCAAAACATTCCATTTCGCTTTCGGCATAGAAATGAGAATTGCCGGTAATCTCGGAATGTATTTTTGCACCACCAAGTTCCTCCATTGAAATTTCTTCACCAAGAACAGTTTTTATTACTTCAGGTCCGGTGATAAACATTTTTGAAATTTTATCAACCACAAAAACAAAGTCAGTTAGTGCCGGAGAATAAACCGCTCCGCCTGCACATGGTCCCAATATTACTGAAATCTGTGGTATGACACCTGAGGCCTGAGTATTACGATAAAAAATTTCACCATATCCTGCAAGTGAGTTTACTCCTTCTTGTATTCTGGCTCCACCCGAATCGTTAATTCCAATTATTGGTACTTTAAGTTTCAATGCATGATCCATAATTTTTGTGATCTTTTTGGAATGCATCCAACCTAATGAACCACCTGCTATTGTGAAATCCTGTGCATAAATACATACAGGATGTCCTATTAATATTCCTGTTCCGGTTATTACACCATCACCGGGAAGATATTTTTTATCCATATCAAAATCTTTTGCTGCATGTTCAACAAATAGATCATATTCATGGAAAGTATTTGGGTCAAGAATTGCAATAATACGTTCGCGGGCTGTGAGTTTACCAATTGCTTTTTGCTTTTTAATAGCTTTGTCGCCACCACCTTTTAAAGCATCACGCATTCTTTTTTTAAGGTCACTGGTTTTTTGTTGGTGTGCCATAATAATTGTTTTTTTATTAATGGAATCTATTGTAAAATAATACCAAATTCAAACGGTTATTACTACTAATATTATTAAAATCAAATAATTACTTCTAAAAAACAATATGGATGATCAGCATAAATATACCTTTCATCCATGCGGCAAAGTTATACAATTTTATACAAATACAAATTTTATTGATTTCTTTATATCCTTAAATCCGCAAGCGGATTCATTTTGACACTAATTTCACTGATTAGCACTAATTTTGTATCACTAAAATAAGTGAATGGTTTTTTGTTTAATCCACTCATTTAATTGAACTAATAAAAATCCTTGCTGATTTATGGTATATAATAAATTATAATTTTAATAATTTAATAGTTGAGAAACTTACGAAGAAAGTTAAGTTGGAATTGGAAATGACTGAAATTTAAAATCAGGAAATACGCTTTGGATTTTTTACCTGAAGTTTACAATCGTAATTCCATGTCCACCTCTGTCTGGATGCGAATCTTTATAACTTTTTACTTCCTTTATCGATTTAAGATGATCGCGTATGACCTTTCGCAAAATGCCATTTCCTTTTCCGTGAAGAATAGAAATCTCTGAGGTATTGAGTAATACAGCATCATCAATATATTGATTTATAATAGTTAATACTTCTTCAGCACGTTTTCCACGCACATCAATTGACAATTTAAAATTCGACAATTTATCGTTAATAATAGATGATGTTTTATTACTGGCTTTTCGTACAGAATGTTTGATTTCGGAATTGCTTGCTTTTGTAAGATTTTCGAATGATGATCTGATTTTAAAAGTATCAAAGGAAACCAATGCATAAGAATCAGAAATTTCGGTAACTTCACCAATAATATTCTGCCCTTTGATTTTTACATAATCGCCTTTTTCTATTTCTGTATCAACTTTTTCTTGTATTTCTTTGGATATTTTTGTTTTATTGTTTTTCCCTTCAAAGATAATTTTTTCTTTATGACTCTTTATTTTCTTTCTGAGTTTTTTGGTTTTTTCTTTTTCTGCCTGGGTTTCCCTAATTTCCCGAATGGTATTTTCTATTAATTTATTTGAACTGCCAAGTATTTCAATGGCTCTATCTCTTGCTTTTTTTACGATTTGCTCTTTAGAAACTTTTATTTGTTTTGTAAGATTTTCGTATTTTTCTATCAATTCTGATAAAAGTTCGTCTGCTACATTTAGTTGTATTTGTTTCTTTTCTATTTCATCTTTTTCAATTTCGAGTTGCTGAAGTTGTGTATCGAAATCAAGTTGAGTTGTGCCTGTTTTTATTGCGGAATTTTTTAATAAATTCTCGGGAAAACCAATCTGTCTTGCTATCTCAAAAGCAAATGAACTACCGGGTTTGCCTACTTTTAGTTTGTATAATGGTTTCATTATTTTTGAATCGAATAACATGGCTCCGTTAATTATTCCCGGATTATTGTCTGCAAGCAACTTAAGATTTGCATAGTGTGTAGTTACTACACCAAAAGATTTGTTTTTGTTTAATTCTTCAAGAACGGATTCGGCTATTGCACCTCCAAACTGTGGCTCGGTACCGGTACCAAATTCATCAATCAGAAAAAGAGTTTTTGAGTTGGAATTATTAACAAAATATTTGATGTTTAATAAGTGTGAACTATAAGTGCTCAGATCATTTTCCAGCGATTGCTCGTCGCCAATATCAACAAAAATATTATCAAATATCCCTGCAAAGGAATCTTCATTAATTGGAACTGCTAACCCACATTGAAGCATGTATTGGATTAGTCCTACCGACATTAAACATACTGACTTACCTCCGGCATTTGGCCCCGAAATTATTAGTATTCTCTTTTTGTTATCTAATTCCAGATCGAATGGAACAACAGTTTTATTATGTTTTTTATGTGACAGAAAAAGAAGAGGATGAACAGCATTTTTCCAGCTTATTATTGATTGGTTTTTGAGTGCAGGAATACCTGCATTTATCTCAAATGAAAATTTTGCTTTAGCCCTGATAAAATCCATTAAACCAAGAAAGTTGTATGCATTTTTCAAATCTTCGATATACGGTCGTATAAACACTGTAAATTCTGCAAGTATTTTTGTTATCTCTCTTATTTCAGCATTTTCGAGTTCACGTATTTCGTTATTAGTATCGAATACTTCTGTAGGTTCAATAAAAACTGTCTTTCCGCTTGCTGACTCATCGTGAATAAAGCCTTTTATTTTTCGTTTGTTCGTTGCTGAAACAGGTATCACTAATCTTCCGTTTCTAATTGTAGGCTCGGCATCAGTTTCTATCCACCCTGCATTTTTTGCCGATTTTAAACTCAAATGGAGTTTCTTGCCAATATTCTTTTGTTTGCTAATAAGCTCCATACGAATTTCCCTGAGCCTTGACGAAGCATAATCTTTTATATTTCCTTTATGATTAATAATCTTTTCCGTTTTGATAATTATTTCATTTTCCAGAAAAACATTTAAAGCAATTTCTTTTAAAAAGGGATAATTTTCTTCTGCAGATTTTTTGAAAAAATTAAGGCAGTTTGAAATTGTGGATAATGATGTTTTTAAATTAAATAATTGTTCTATTTCAATTACCGTTCCTTCTATGCGGATACGTTCCAGTTCAGGAGTGAGATCAAAATAATCCTGAACAGGAAAATTCTCACCTAACTCAACTATAGACACGAATTCATTAACTTGCTGAAGCCATTTATTTACTATGTTAAAGCTTTCGGAAAACCTTATTTTATCTACAAATTTAGCACCGAGAGAACTCAAGCAATGTTTCTTGATGAGTTGCCTGATGTTCTCAAATCCAATTTTATTTTCAAAATTTTTTGGATATATCATGCTTGCAAATTTACATATAATGAAGAAAAGAAGAAAATAAATATATTAACAAACAAAATAGCTGAAATTATTCCAATACAAATGCAACCTTTTGCTAACAATAAATGTCTGTTGATACAATAAATATTTATAAACAAAATAGTTTACTTTTGCGAAAAATGAAATTATAAATTAATTAATCTGATAATTATGAAAAAACTTAATATTTTATTAACTACATTCATTATGCTATTAGTATTCTCTGTTAATGCACAACAAGTTGAAAGAGAAATGGTAGTATTGGAAATTGCTACGGGAACGTGGTGTTATTATTGCCCTGGCGCAGCAATGGGAGCTGAAGATCTTATTGCAAACGGGAAAGATGTAGCTGTTATTGAATATCATAACGGCGATTCTTATACAAATGCTTACGGAAATTCACGTAATAATTACTATAATGTTAGTGGTATTCCTGATGCACATTTTGATGGAATATTGCATTCTCCGGGAGGGCATCATACACAAAGTTTATATTCTTCATATTTACCAAAATATAATCAACGAAAAGCAATTCAATCATCATATACAATTAATGTAACAGGAACAAATTTCGATTTTATTGATTATACTGCTGAGGTAACCGTTGAAAAGGTAGCAACTTCTACTGCTTCAAATATAAAATTACATTTTGTTTTAACAGAATCTGAAATTCAAGAAAGCTGGCAGGGAATGTCAGAACTTAATTTTGTTGAAAGACTTATGGTTCCAAATCAATATGGGACTTCCATTGATTTTTCAAGTGGTAATACTCAGGTGGTAAATTTAAATTTTTCGATAGAAGATGATTGGATGTTTGAGCATTGCGAGGTAGTAGTTTTCTTACAAAACAATTCCACGAAAGAAATTCTTCAAGGATTTAAAATGCCTTTAATTGATTTTAGTCCTGAAAACAATTATGATGTTGTTGTCCTTGATATTCGAAATATGCCTGAAGCAAGTTGCTCGGGAACTGTTGCTCCTTCGATAACAATAAGAAATCATTCTTTAATTGACCTTACTCAACTTGATGTTAATTATTATGTTAACGGTAGCGATCTTTCAACATATCAATGGACTGGAACTTTAGGTTTTCTTGAAACTGCCGATATTGACCTTGCATCAATAAATTTTGACGTACAAGAAAACAATACAGTTACTGTTTATACTACCAACCCTAACGGTAATCCTGATGAATACACAAATAACGACACAATAAGACAGGAGTTTGAAACAGCTATGATAGTTGAACAAACTGTAACTTTAATGCTTCGTCTTGATGACAATCCTGAGGAAATCAGTTGGGACATTAAAAATTCAGCAGGTGAAGTACTTTTCTCCGGTGGTTCGTATACAACAGCAGGACAAACTATTACTGAGATATTTGAATTAGATCCAACTTCATGTTATTTATTTTCTATTTATGATACCGGTGGTGACGGATTGCAATTACCGGGATTCTTTTTGTTATACTACGGAAGCAATTATAATATATTGATGGGAACTACATTTGGTAATTCAAAAAGTACAGAGTTTACAACAGGGTATGTTGGAATTGAAGAAAATATTACTACTCAGGATTTTAGTGTTTTCCCAAATCCATTTACTAATAAAACAAATATTTTGTTTTCATTAAACTCAATTCAAAATGTAACAATTGATGTTTATAATATGATTGGTGAAAAAGTAAAAACAATAAAACAAGGAAATTTGTCTGCAGGTTCTCATACAATTGAATTTAACAGAAGTGAACTTTCAAACGGAATTTATTTCATTACACTAAATACCGGTGATAAAATTCTTACAGAAAAGGTTATGATCAACTAAAGGAATAATCAAATACCATATAAAAACCCTGCCGTAATTGGTAGGGTTTTTTATTTCGCCTGTTTTTATTAAGGATTAAAAGAATTTCAAATCTTTATCAATAACAGGTAAAACTTCGCTGTGAAAATTTGATTTTATTGGTTGCATTAACCTTTTCTTATATTCATCAGAAAAATAATTTTTAAAGTCGAGTTTATTGATCTTTCCTTCTTTGCCTGCTTCTTTTTTCAGAATTAGCTCTGAAATTAATTTAGCACCCATTTGATCAACAGGCACCATCATTTTATCATCTAAGACAAGAATATTGTCGGTAAAATTACCATCCTTTAGTTTGACATTTATCAGAGGTGATTGACTAATAATATTTCCTGCATCAACTTCTTCAGATATTTGATGAATGGTAACTTTTGAAGTACTTGCTTTTCTATTTATTAAATCACTCATAATTTTCTAATCATATTTTACATTGTGTGTACCAATTACATAACCAATAAGAATGGGCGTGTTGCACACCAGAAAATGACTCCGTCGCAAATGCCAGTCATCATGAATGCTGCTTCCTGCTGAAACATAAACTTCGCCCACAAAACCACCAAATGCAGCTTTCATTGTCTGAACCAATATGGAATTTTTTGCAGCATCGCTACTTCCCTTTTTATGATTGACATATAAACCTAAATGATTATTATGGGTATCATAAAATATTGATATTCCAAATCCGCCAAACTCTTCATAAAAATCATCCAATGCCTGCTCCAATTCAGGAATCCCGGTAAAACCAAGCTTTTTAAATAATTCATTTACAGGGGGACTGTTGAGAACTGAATTTTTCAGTGCCTCATAAGAAATATTCTCACTTTCTATTGTAATTTCAAAACCATAAGTCCGCACTTTACATCCTCCCCACTCCAATGGATAATAAAGTGATTGCGTAAGAATTGGGAACAAACTACCTGGCCCTTCATGCCCAAAAGCATAATAACCGCCCCCATCTTTATGCAACCAGCAATCGCTGCTCATTGTTCTAATAACCCCATAAGTAATATCTGACAATACCCATGAACCGATTGAAAAGATTATTTTACAAAGGGTGTTTTCCCAGCCGATAACAGCTAACCCATCTTTAAATGAATCTGTTGAAACGCCAGCTTTTTCAATTAAATTGATTCTTCTTGCCTTCACAGTATATGTTTCTTCAACTATGTTGGGGAATATCCCGTAAGGCAGAAAACCGCCTGTTCCCTCCATCATTCCGTAGTCATCCAATGTCAGCTCCATTTCGGAAAACTGATTCATTTCTTCAATGGGCCTTTCAGCTAAATAACTACCATCAGGATGGACAAAGACAGATAAAGATATTTTGTTGCCTGTAATTGTTCCCGATAATTTAAAAGGACCGGAGAAACCGAGTAATTTTCCAGTACCGTCCTGATAAAGATATACTTCCTCATTTACCGAAGAGTACACTTCGTATTCGGCAGCGGTGTGACCATGGATTTCGGTCGTGTCCTGATAAACCTGATCAGGTGTAATCGTAAATTCCCATTGACCGGAAATATTCTTTTCAATAATAATAACTTCATTATCATTGTCTTTACATGAGAAAACAATGCCCATGAGCAAAATAATCAACATAATTCTTGTACTTTTCATTTTAATTTTATTTTTCATATTTATAGTTTTATTTTTATTTTGTTATAACCATTTTATTAAAAGCATTAAAATTATCTGTTTTTATTCTATAAAGATATAAGCCCGGAGAAAGGTCATTGCCATTGAAATGTAATGTGTAAGTTCCGGGCGTTCTATTTCCATTAAAAATATTTCTGACATGATGTCCATGATTATCAAATAATGAAATATTTACATTACCGGTTTTCGTTATTTTATATTTTATTGTTGTTGAATTTCTGAATGGATTAGGATAATTTAATAATGTATTGGCAGTGAATTCATTATTTTCTTTTATCCCTAAAGGCCCAATATTGCCATCAATATTTATATTTTGAGCATAAATACCGGTTTCCGCTTCAAACTGGGGATCATTACGATTGTCTGCCCAAACAGCTATCCATTGGTTATAAAAAAGACCACTAAAATCCATATACCCTTTTGTACTATTGGCAGAAGAAACAATAGGTTTTTCATTATCCCATACAAAATCACCCTCATGGTTTATTCGCATAGCGTGAATATTAGTTACCTCAACTGTATCGGGTGATGATTCCCAATATTCATTTTCAAAAAACACTGTAAAATCATTATCCGTAGCAGGACTTATTCCCGTAATATGAGTAAGAGTGTCAAACCATGAATACCATCCGTCAAACATTTTTCCCTCATCTGTCCATAGTCTTTCGCTGGAACTGGAGAATTTTTGACCGAATATTGCACACTGAACATTAGTTTCACTATATTGTCTCCATTCGTTCCAAAATACAAAAAGTTCATTATTTTGAGGAAGATAAGTAAGCTTCGGATGTGCATGTTCATATTGGGTTGAATCGGAAACATTAACTCCATTTGGTGTCCATTGTGCTACTCCCTCAGAATTTACATACTGAACATAAGAAGTGTAATGCTGACCAGCAGGAAATGCCATCCAACCGATAAAAAAGCCGCCATTATCATCACTTACTATAGAAGGAAAGAATGGTTTCAATGGCATATTATCCAAAGTATCAATCGCTACTTTATTTTGCCACACGAAATTTCCATCACTGTCAATTTTCTGTGCATAAGGGTGCATATTAGGCCAATCTCCTGGTAATCCAGTTGTATCATTAAATATAGTCTCAATCCATACAATAATAGTACTATTATCTTCAGATTGAATAAGTGTATGAAAATAAGGAAGCATAAGATCCATTGTATTATTACTGATAATTACATTGTCATCCCAAAGGAATTGCCCCTCGGTTGATAATTTTTGTAAGTGTATTTTCACTAATTGCGTTGTGTCTTCAGGACAAGATTCCCAGACAAATACAATATTTCCATTCTGAGTAACAGTTGCTCTTGGAGAAGGATTAAAATCAGTGTCATTAGTTAAAGCAATACCATCATCACCCCAAAGAAATTCACCGTCGGGTGATATGCGGTAAGCATAAACATTACTGCTGCCGGTTCTTTCATCCTGTGTAACAAGTATGGCACATCCATCATTGTCAATAACAAGATCATAATCCGTAACCCATGTCATAGTTGGGTGGTTACTTATTAACAACCCATCTTCAGCCCACAATTTATTTCCGTTAACATCCAATCGTTGCATATAAACATCATACTGAAAACCTTCAAATTCGGAAAACCAGGAAATGTAACTTTCGCCATTGTTAGCATTCACAACCACCTTTGGTAATACCTGTTGCCCTATTGTATCCATTATTTTGGTGTTTAACATCGAATTATCAGTCCATTGAGCAAACAATAAAAAAGGAAAACAAGTAAACATTAAATAAGTAAAAATTCTTTTTTTCATAATAACCTCCGTTTTTTAATTAGTATTTTATTTTTAATAAATTTATTATCTATGCTTTTTATAGTTTTTTATAAGAGTTAAATTATTCGGTTAATAATAATTAGGTCTCAATAATATTAAAATCCGCGTGGTTTTTTATTTCACCTTTGGTAATATTAAGTTCTTTATAAAGATCTGATAAATTTTTATAGCTTGTTTTAATTTGATCTTTCATTTGTGCTTTCAGGGCAAGCTCCAGCGCATTGTTAAATATAATGGAGACAAGATTATATTTTCCCTGCTTTTTATAAATATCTCCTATCGAATTATATCCGATGATCATTCCCTCTTTGTTACCAATCTTTTTTTTATATTCAAGCCCTTTTTTGAAATACTCAAGAGCTTTATCCAAATTTCCCTGCTCCTCAAAAATAGATCCCATATTAATATGAATTGAGGAAATTGTAAATTCATCCTTAATGGAATCACAAATACTCAATGCTTCCGTATATAATTCAAGGGACTTTGTATTCTCACCTCTGTTATTATATATATTTCCCATATTAGTCATGACCATTGCAATACCCTGTTTATCGTTCGATTCTTGATGTAATTTCAGAGCCTTATTATAATAATCTAATGCTATTTCTCCCTCATTAATATCTTTATATATAGCACCAAGATTGTTATTTGCTGTGGCAACTCCAATCATATTACCCATTTCTTCATTAAGCCTGACAGTCATCAATAAATATTCAATGGCTTTATCATAATCTCCTTTTCCCCAATACAACATACCAATGCGATTGGTGAGTTTTGTGTAGTTTTCTTTGTTGTCTGTATTTTTGAATAAATCAAGGGCATCAAAATAATTTTGCAGAGCAGAGTCATATTCTCCAAGCATATAATAGTTTAATCCGGCATTCATTAATATATCAGCCAGCAACTCCGGGTACTCTTCAATATTATTCACTTTTGCTGCATCTTTTAAATGCAATATTGCTTGTTGATAATCATTTTCAAAATAACTGATCAGACCTAAATTTTGAGTGGTTTTTGCTAATTGAAAGTAATCCTTTACTTCGGCAAACAGAATTATACTTTGCAAAAAAAACTGCTTCGCATTTATAAAATTGCCGGAATAGAAATATGCAATAGCAATATTAAATAAAGCCATTGCCTCGCTGTTTTTGTTTTTCACTTGTTTTGAAAGTTCCAAAGCTTCCTGAGCAAGGTTTAAAGATTGTATGTTATCCTGTCCCACATAAAGTTTGGAAAGTTTATTTAAGATAATTGCTGTATTATCAGGATTTGAATTTTGTAGAAGATGATTAAGACTATCTATTTTAGATTGATTATCAGCCCATAACAATAATGGAAATATCAGAAAAATCAATAAAAAATATTTCATAGGCCTTCTCTAAAAAATAATTCAAGCCCAAATATACTACTTTTAGAAAAACAAATTGAAATATTTGCATATTTCTAACAGTTTATTAAACTACTCAAGTTATTGAAGTTGTATAAATGGCTAAAAAAATGAACAAGAAATTAAGAACCTGGTTTTTTGGAAATTGATAGACACTAATCTTCAACCAAGGGATAAATGTAGAAATTATTTATTATCTAAGCTAAAAATATAATTAATATTTAAAATGAAGATTTTATACATTGTTCTATTATTAATTTTTAATTCATCAGTCTATTCACAGATTTATTCTGCTTTATTTGATGAACATATTCGTGATACAAGTGAAAATCTCTTTAAAGTGGATTCGTCCCATTACTATTTCTGGCATTATAATACAGATTGGCAACTTGAAAGGAAATATTATGTAAATGAAAAAAATGAATTGGGATATATGACAAATGCTGAAGAATGGCATTTAGATGAATATAATGGGAATTGGTTATTAACTTGTCGGTATTTAACTGACTATTTCGAGGATGGAACTTTTAAAGAATTTAAGAAACTTTTATGGTTTCAAGATTCAACAAATTGGGTAATGGATGAATATCAATTAAAAAATGAAAAAAACCAATTATTAGATTATT
>JAIORY010000448.1 GCA_021107915.1 Bacteroidales bacterium
AAATAGGAAGATACAATTACAACAAATTACAATCAATTAACCCTTCGCTGTCAATATCTCTTTCCGAAGCATATCCAAAGCCATAAGAGCAGTTTTTCTAATATTTCTCTCACGGTGTTCCCCGAAAAGGAATTTTCTTGCAATTACTTTTTCCGGTGTGGCAATGGCAATCCACATCGTTCCAACAGGTTTTTCAACTGAGCCACCTGAAGGTCCTGCAATTCCTGAAACTGCAATTGAATAATCAGTATTAAGTTTTTCCTTTACTCCTTTGGCCATTTGAGTAATTACCTGCTCACTTACAACTCCATAATCAATCATGCTTTGTTTTGTAACTCCCAAAAGATATTCTTTGATTTCATTAGAATAAGAAATAATCGATCCTAAATAATACTCAGAACTTCCTGAAACACTTGTTATAAGATGCGAAATATATCCTCCGGTGCAGCTTTCGGCAGTCGAAAGTGTTTTCTTTTTTTCTTTTAATAGTTCCCCGATAATTTGTTCTAATTTGTCATCATCATAACCAAAAATATATTTGGGAATAATTTTTTTTAATTTTTCTACTTCTGCCTCAACTTGCTTGTTTAGAATTTCCGCATTTTCTCCTTTTGCAGATAGTCTTAGTCTAACAATTCCAGGTTGAGGGAGATACGCCAATTTTATATTTTTTGGAAGTTCATTTTCCCAGTCATTTATAATCTCAGCTAAAAAAGATTCGCCTTTGCACTGAGTGAGAATAGTTTTATGTAAAATGACAGGTGTTTTAAAATGCTTTTTGAGTTCAGGAATCACTGAATCAGTCATCATTGGTTTCATCTCAAAAGGAACTCCCGGCATTGAAACAATTATTTTGCCATTTTCATTAAACCACATCCCCGCAGCGGTGCCGTTATGATTTGCAATTGGAGTACAGCTTTTGGGTAGTTCGGCTTGTTTCCGGTTTATTTCTGTTACCTCAAAACCTCTAACACTAAATAAAGTTTTAACTTGTTGAAATGCATTTTCATTAAAAATTAGTTCAGTATTAAAATATTCGCAAAGGGCTTCCTTTGTAATATCATCCTTTGTGGGTCCAAGTCCACCAGTTAACAATATTACATCAACTCTTTTTACAGCATCATTTATTGAAAGAATAATATCATCTTTTTTATCCGAAACAGTTGATATTCTAACAACTTCAAAACCTGCAATATTTAATTTTTGTGACATCCAGGCAGCATTGGTGTTTACAATTTGCCCAATCAAAATTTCATCTCCTATCGAAATTATTTCTACTCTCATTTCTGCTATTTTTTGCAAAAATACTTATAAAATTTATTGTGGTACAACTCAAATTTCTTATTTGTGTTTTTATACTAAATTAGCTTTTTGATAGTTTTTTTTATCTTTGCCGCTAAAGAAAATTTAAAATGTCTTCTGGGAAGAAAAAAAGTCAACAAAAGAAAAAATGGAGTGAAAAACTTCGCAATAAGTACCGTCTCGTTATTTTGAATGACGAAACTTTTGAAGAAAAATTGTCTTTCAGACTTACACGCTTAAATGTATTTGTGTTATTGGGTACTATATCAATATTACTAATATTCTTGACTGCTATTATAATTTCATTTACATCTTTGCGTGAATATATTCCGGGATATGAAAACCCTGAACTCCCAAAACAAGTTTATGAACTTCAGCAACTTACCGATTCGTTAGAAAAAGATTTTTTTCGAAAAAATTTATACATTCAAAATATTAAAAATATTATTGAAGGTAAAATAATTACAGATACCATTGTTCCAATCATAGAACAAACTGCAAATTACGATACCATAACGAGTCTTGACAGATCGGTTGAAGATTCACTCCTAAGAGCCGAATATGATAAACAAAGAAGCTATAGTCTTTTTCTCACCGAAAGTGAATATATTTATGCAGAAGATAAAAGTTCGCTAAGTAGTTTTAATTTTTTTACACCTTTAAAAGGAATAATCACACGTAATTTTAACCTTGCCGAAAATCACTACGGAATTGATATAGTTGCCGGTATTAATGAAGCCATAAAAGCAACCTTGGATGGAACTGTTATTTTTTCGGACTGGACTATAAATACAGGTTATGTAATCGGAATTCAACATAAACATAATATTTTGTCTATTTATAAACATAATTCAACTTTGCTTAAAAAGACAGGAACTTATGTTAAAGCCGGCGAACCCGTGGCAATTATCGGTGAATCAGGTAAACTTTCTACCGGTCCTCATCTACATTTTGAATTGTGGTTTAACGGTACACCTGTAAATCCCAAAAATTATATGGGGTTTTGAGTCCCGAAGCAAAACTTCGAGGATGCTCGAGCAAAGCTCGGCATTTCGGGTTTTGAGTTTTGGATTTTGGGTTTCGGGTTTTGAGTTTTGGGTTTTGGGAAAATGGAGTGGTGTTATTAGATAGTAATTTATGGTAATTGGTTGTAATTGATTGTAATTAATGGTAATTGATTGTAATTTATGGTAATTCGATCGTAAGTTTAAAATACAAAATATACTAATTAACAGGTTTGCGAAGCATAGCTGTTTAGAATTAGTTATGCGTGCGGAATAGACTTTTAAACTTTTACATTATTATTCCGCATTAGTATAACAATTAACTGCAAAAGTAACTCCTTCCCCTTTTGGGGGAAGGCTGGGATGGGGGTAATTTAAAATGACAAAAAAACGAATAGCAATATTAGGATCAACAGGTTCGATTGGAACACAGGCATTAGAAGTAATTGAAAAAAATCAGAGTCATTTTGAGCTTGAAGTTATCACAGCACAATCAAATGCTGATCTGTTGATAAAACAAGCAATCAAACATAAACCAAATACTGTTGTTATAGGTGATGATAAACAATATTTGAAAGTTTCGGATGCTCTTGAAAAATTCGATATAAAAGTTTTTGGCGGAAGCAAATCAATATCACAGGTAGTGGAAATGGAAACCGTGGATATTGTATTAATTGCGGTGGTTGGATTTGCAGGACTTGAACCTACCATCAATGCGATAAAAGCAAAAAAACATATTGCTCTGGCAAATAAAGAAACTCTTGTTGTTGCAGGTGATTTGATAAGTAAACTTTCAAAAGAAAATAAAACAAATATCATTCCTGTCGATTCCGAACATTCGGCAATATTCCAGTGCCTTGCCGGTGAAGGAATAAATCCAATCGAAAAAATATATCTTACGGCTTCAGGTGGTCCTTTTAGAGGAAAAGATTTTAATTTTCTTAAAACTGTTACAAAAACTCAAGCACTAAAACACCCTAACTGGAAAATGGGTGCAAAAATTACAATTGATTCTGCATCAATGATGAACAAGGGACTTGAGGTAATCGAAGCAAAATGGTTATTCGATCTTGATAACAAACAAATTGATGTAATTGTACATCCTCAATCAATTATTCATTCGATAGTTCAATTTTGTGATGGCTCAATGAAAGCGCAGATGGGACTACCCGATATGAAATTACCTATTCAATACGCTTTTTCTTTTCCGCAAAGAATTAAAACAGATTTTCCACGCTTTAATTTTTTAAATTATCCCGAGTTAACTTTTGAAGCACCGGATATGAAAAATTTTCGTAATCTTGCACTCGCTTTTGAAGCTGTAAGATACGGAGGAAACATTCCTTGTATTTTAAATGCTGCTAATGAGATAGTTGTGGACGCATTTTTAAATAACAAAATTGAATTCTTAAAAATGCCTGATGTAATTGAAAAATGTATGCAAACAATTAAATTTATTAATGATCCATCGTACGAAGATTTAATAAATTCAAACAATGAAAGCAGAAAATTAGCGTTAAGCTACATCAAATAAATTTCAAAATATTAGCACCACTACTAATTTTGTGGAATACTGATAAATGCTAAAATGATTAAATGCTAAAATAAATATAATGGACATTTTCATAAAAATAACACAATTAATATTAAGTCTCTCAATACTTGTAATTTTTCACGAAGCAGGACATTTTATTGCTGCAAAAATTTTTAAAACAAGAGTCGAGAAATTTTATCTTTTTTTTAATCCATGGTTTTCGCTTTTTAAATTCAAAAAAGGAGAAACCGAATACGGAATCGGATGGTTGCCTTTGGGTGGTTATGTAAAAATTTCGGGGATGATAGACGAATCCATGGATAAGGAACAAATGAAAAAACCTCCTCAACCTTGGGAATTCAGATCCAAACCAGCCTGGCAACGATTAATAATAATGCTTGGTGGTGTATCCGTGAATGTTTTATTAGCCATTGCAATTTATATTGTGATGTTATCAACCTGGGGCGAGGAATATCTTCCAACTTCCGAAGCTAATAAATATGGTGTGGTTTGCGATTCACTCGCTTTGGAAATGGGTTTGCAAAATGGAGATAAAATTGTTTCGATTGACAACGAAGTAGTTGAAGACTTTTTAAAAATACCTATCAAACTTATTCTTGATGAAGCCAAAAGCATTCAGGTTATTAGAGATGATCGGAAAATAAATATTGAAATTCCAAAAGGAACTATCGGTAAACTGGTAAAGAAAAAAACTCCTGATTTTCTTTTTGTCCAATTTCCTTTCGAAGTTAAAAAATTCACCCCTGATTCGCCCGCCAAAGATGCAGGCTTACAAATTGATGATAAAATTATTGCCCTTAACGGGGAATCAATGCAATACTTTAACGAATTTTTTAACGAAATTCAAAAACATAAAAATGAAGAAGTAATAGTTACCGCACTTCGAAATAATGACACCATAAAAATACATGTTGTAGTTCCTGAAAAAGGTTTACTTGGAGTTTATCATAAAGACCTCAGTAATTATTTTACTTATAAAGAAAAGAATTACTCTTTTGTTGAAGCAATTCCTGCCGGTATTTCCAAAGCTTATACAGGAATTGGTAATTATCTTAAACAATTAAAACTATTATTCTCTCCCGAAGTTCAGGCATATAAATCGGTTGGTGGATTTATTACAATAGGAAATATTTTTCCGGCAACCTGGCACTGGGAAAGTTTTTGGCGTTTAACAGCATTTCTTTCAATAATGCTCGCAATACTAAATGTATTACCAATACCTGCACTTGATGGTGGTCATGTAATGTTTTTGTTATATGAAATTATAGCTCGTCGTAAGCCAAGCGATAAATTTCTTGAATACTCTCAGGTTGTTGGAATGATAATCTTGTTTAGCTTGCTTATTCTCGCTAATGGAAATGATATTATTAAATTGTTTAATTAATGGCTTTAAGAAAACGTCAATAACTTCGTTATGCTCGTATTTAAAACCAGTCATTTACAAAAGTAAACTCCTGTTTTTAAATACTTCGCAAGCCTCGTTCTTGACGCCTTCTTAAATCCACACCAAAAATACTTAGTTTTCTCAAAGACATTGTTAAGATTTTTGTAGTTGCCACATTTTTTGTTACTTGCATTTTAAAAAACTCAAGATAGAAATTGGAAATTTGGTTTTCTTTCTAATTTCGAATTTCAAGTTTCATAATATAATTATCCCTTTGCTTACTCTGTAATAAAATGTATAGGGTGTGTCCAAATTAAATCATAAATCTAAAATCATAAATCATAAATTTTATCAACATAATTTTACTTTATAGAACTCCAAATTATTCATCCACCTTCTCTTCTAAAGATTTAAAACCTTTTCCCAAAATTTCATTTGCATTTATCACGATAAGAAAAGCCTTTGGATCTACCTTATTTATAAAATCCTGCAAAATTGCAACTTCCCGCCTGTTTACAACTGTAAAAATTAATGTCTTTTCATCACGTTTATACATTCCGCTACCTTTAAGAAAAGTACCACCACGATTTAAATCATTAATAACTTTATCTCTTATTTCTTCATATTTATCTGAAATAATAAATAATGTTTTGTCATAACTGATTCCTTGTAAAACTACATCAATAACTTTACCGGAAATAAAAATTACAATTAGAGAATATAAAGGGATTTTCCAATCCTGAAAAACTATCAGCCCAACGAAAACAATTGCAGAATCAACCAAAATCATTAATTGTCCTAAAGGCATTTTCGTATATTTCGCAATTATCATTGCTACAATATCAGAACCACCGGAAGTTGCTTTTGCTTTAAATATCAATCCAAGTCCGAAACCAACAAACACTCCACCAAAAATTGAAGATAACAAAGCATCTCCAACAACAAGCGGAGCTTCACCATAAAAGTAGGTAAGCGAATCAACAAATACAGCAGTCAATACAAATCCAATAACAGTTTTAACACCAAAGCGAGGTCCTAATACCTTTATTCCTATTATTGTTAAAGGAATATCAAATGCCAGAGCCACCAATCCAACCGGCGTACCTATCATATAATGCAATACAATAGAAATACCATAAACTCCACCCGGAACTATTCTATATGGAGTAATAAACAAAACAAAACCGGCAGCAAGAATAAATGATCCAATTACAATCATGCTGTAATTTATGAACCATTTTCTTGAAAACATCTTTTCTTTCTGAATAAAAGCCATTTGCGTATAATTTTTATATGATTTTTTAAAATGGCGGCAAAAATACTATGTTTTTTGAAAATACATCATAATTTCTTATTATTTTTTTCTTAATATAACACACAATAATTCAAAATATTCAATGTTTATTTATGATGCTATGTTTTTGTAAGATAACAACATGATTTATTAAATGATTATCAGCAAAATAGCAACAAACAATAAAAACAATCATTTTTAGTTTGCATTTTAATAAAAAATATAGCTATCTTAGCTAATCTTAAATTCAAAACTTAACCGTTAATAATCAATGATTTACAAAACATATATTAGTGTTATTCTGTTTTTTCTGCTAATAAATAGCGGATACGCACAACAATCAGCGCAGATTACACACCATATGTTTTCCATAATGTCATATAATCCCGGTTATGCAGGAAGTAACAATGCAATCTGTGCCGATGGAATTATCAGACAACAGTGGGTTGGTTTCAAGGATGCTGAAAATAATAATGTTGCTCCCGAAACATTTTTATTCACAATTAATTCTCCTATAAAAATATTAAAAGGCGGTGTAAGTGCAAATTTAATTCAGGATAAAATCGGATTTCAAAAAGATATTGGTTTAAATATAGGATATGCATACCATCTTGATATTTCAGGTGGAGACCTTGGCATTGGAGCACAAATTGGCTTTTTAAACAGAACTATCGACTTCAGTAAATATATTTCTGTTGAAACAGATCCTTTACTTAACTCCCTTTCAGGAGAAGAAAGTGATATGATGATAGACTTTTCTTTGGGCTTATTCTATCAGGTTCCGGAACAATATTATATAGGATTTTCAGCAACCAATCTTCTTCAATCCCCCGGAAAAACACTTACTGAGGCAGGAGGAAACCCACTCAGAATGCAACTCGACAGAACTTTTTTCTTAACAGCAGGCTATACATTTCCACTACCTAATCACCCTTCATTCAGTCTCACTCCCTCATTTCTAGTTAAATCCGAAGGAGCATCAATACAATATGACATTAGTAGCATTCTTACATACAATAATAAGTTTTGGGGAGGCGTTAGTTATAGAGGTCAGGGAGAAATTTCCGTTTTACTTGGTGTATATTATAAAGATTTTAGAATAGGATACTCGTATGATATTGACACATCGGTACTTGGCTCAAATGGAAGTCACGAAATAATGCTTGGTTATTGTTTTAAATTAAAAACCGAACGAGCAAGAAAAAGTTATAAAAATACAAGATTTTTATAATTTTATTAATAATAAATTTTATTTGTAATTTATTTTTTTACTTTTGGTGAAAATTTTTGATTTTAATTTTTTGAAGATATAAATTTCTATTAGACATGAAAAAATTGTTTTTTTATTTATTCGCATTAATATTTTTGGCAAGTTGTAGTAATTCAGGAAATGGTGAATTAGTCGGAGTTAATCGAAATGCTAAATCATTTTATCAACCCGATCCATACGGTATGGTATTTATTCCACAGGGTAGCTTTACAATGGGTGTTGGTACTGAAGATATTACTGCATCACAATTGTACGAACCAAAAATTGTTTCAATATCTGCATTTTTTATGGATGAAACCGAAATTACAAATAATGAATACAGACAATTTGTTTATTGGGTAAGAGACTCTATTGCCAGAACACTTTTAGGCGAACTCAGACCGGATGAATACCTGATAGAAGAAAACGAAAAGACCGGAGAATTATATGATCCTCCATATCTTAACTGGAAAGAAGATATTGATTGGCATAGCGAAGATCAAGATGTTCGTGATGTTTTGGAAGATATGTATCTACCCGAACATGAAAGATATTTCAGGAAAAAAGAAATAGATACCCGAAAATTAGACTACGAATATTATTGGGTTGATCTTCATGCAGCAGCAGTAAAAGATTTTTCTGAAGAAGCAAATTACCAAAATGCAAGTTTAGCAAATCGTCCTCAGGGATTAAGAGACCGGTCCGTTTATGTAAGAAAAGAAGTTATTAATGTTTACCCCGACACATTATCATGGATTCATGATTACTCTTATTCATTTAACGATCCATTAACCGAAAGATATTTTTGGCATCCTGCCTACGATCATTATCCTGTTGTTGGTGTAAACTGGAGTCAGGCACGAGCATTCTGTATTTGGAGAACAGAATTAATCAATAATAATAAGAATTCAAAAAACTCTCAGGGCGACAATGCAAAATTCCGTCTTCCCACCGAAGCCGAATGGGAATGGGCTGCAAGAGGTGGTTACGGATTAAGTCCTTATCCATGGGGAGGCCCATATACACGCAACGAAAAAGGCTGTTTCCTTGCAAACTTTAAACCATTACGGGGAAACTACATTGATGATGGCGGACTCAGAACTGTAATTGTTGCTCACTATCCTGCAAACGACTGGGGATTATATGATATGGCTGGTAATGTTTCCGAATGGACAAATAGTGCATTCGATCCACTATCATATAATTTTACATGGGACCTGAACCCTAATTATACATACAACGCTAAAGAAAGTGATCCTCCCGCAATGAAAAGAAAAGTTATCAGAGGTGGTTCATGGAAAGATATTGCTCATTATTTGCAAGTTACAACACGTGCTTATGAATATCAGGATACAGCAAAATGCTATATAGGATTTAGATGTGTTCAATCTTATCTCGGAAGAAATAAAGACGATAATCCTGCAAGAGCATCAAAAATTTACAATTAAGAATATTAACAATGAAATATTAATTAACAAAATTAAAATTAGAATATTATGGGCATAAACAACATTGTACGTAAAAGAGGTTTTAGAAATTTCATGGCTAAACTTTATGGCTGGGGAGCATCCGTTGTTATTCTTGGAGCTCTCTTTAAAATAAATCACTACACAGGAGCAGATATTATGCTGGTTGCCGGATTAGGAACTGAAGCTCTGATCTTTTTCTTTTCAGCATTTGAACCTCCTCATGTTGAACCTGACTGGAGTGTAGTATATCCTGAATTAGCAGGACTTTATCATGAAACAGATGACGAAGAATCTTTAGGAGGAAAGGGTAGCGCAACCGAGCAGCTTGATAATATGCTAACGGAAGCAAAGATTGGTCCTGACCTTATAGCAAGTCTTGGAAAAGGTTTAACTAATCTTAGTGAAAACACCTCTAAACTTTCTGATATTTCAGATGCAGCAATAGCAACCAACAGCTATGTTGAAAATATCAATAATGCTTCTCAATCAGCTGGTGAATTAACTGAATCATATAAACTAACCGCTGAATCATTGAAGCGTGATGCAGGTGCTTCTGAAGAATACATCAATAATGTAAAAGAAGCTTCAGGTAGTGCATCAGGTTTATCTAAAGCATATAACGATGCTACTGAATTAATCAGAAAAGATCTTTCTGCCACTGAAGAATTTGCAGGAAGTATTAAAGAAGCAAGTGAATCAGCTAAAGTATTAGCCTTAAATTATACAAAATCTGCAGAAATATTGGGTAGCTCAATTAATGCTCTTGACTTCTCTGCTGTTGACGGAAATGCATATAATGAACAAATTGGCAAAATTTCAGATAATCTGGCAGCTTTAAATTCTGTTTATGAATTGCAACTGCAAAGCACTAATCAACAAGTTGAATCCTCTGCAAAACTACAGGAAACAATGAACGAATTCCTGACAAATCTTGGTGAGTCTGTTAATAAAACTGCAAACTTCCAAAACCAAATGGATGTTTTAACCAATAATGTTGTTGCGCTTAATAAAGTATATGGAAATATGCTATCTGCAATGAATGTTAATACAAACAGTTAATATTAGCATTTTTATAATGACATATAGATTTAAAGAAAATAAAATAATATCATAAAAATAACTTATGGCTGGATATAAGGAAACACCTCGGCAAAAAATGATCGCAATGATGTATCTTGTGCTAACAGCTCTTTTGGCTCTTAACGTCTCAAAAGAAATGCTTGAAGCATTTGTTGTTGTTAACGAGAGTGTAGAAACAACACAAGAAAGTTTTGCCAACAAATTAGATAATACATATTCCCAATTTTTAAAACAATATCAAATAAATCCAAATAAAGTTGAAGAATATTGGAATGAAGCTAAGGAAGTAAAAGATTTGTCACAAAATTTGATAAAATATATTGATAGTTTGAAATGTGCTGTGATTATTGCTTCTGATGCAAAAATAAAGACTGTTGAACAAGCAGATACAACTTTTTTAGGAGACATATTGGCTAAAGACAGATATACTGAACCTACACGATTCTTTTTCGGAAGATCGGAAGACGGAACAAATGGAATAGCCGGAGATCTGAAAAGAAAAATAAATGATTTCAGAACAATAATGCTTCAAATTATTAATGAACCTGATGACAGTGATAGATTAGGTCTTTTAACAAAAGGATCATATTATGATGCTAATGATCAAAAACAAACATGGGAACAACATAATTTTTATTATACAATTTTAGCTGCTGATGTTACAATTTTAAATAAATTAATTTCTGAAGTATATAATGCTGAATTTGATGTTGTAAATCATTTGTACTCATCCGTTACCGCTGAAGATTTTAAATTTGATGAGATTAATGCAAAAGTTATTTCAAAAAATGCTTATATTCTTCAAGGCGAAAAATACGAAGCTGAAGTATTTGTTGCAGCTTATGACTCAAAACAATTTCCTTCAGTTAAAATTTTAGAAGGAATTGATTCGATTACTACCAGAAATATTAGTAGAGCAAAACCAATTGAAGGAAAAGATGGAGTTGTAAAATTCTCATTACCCGGAAATACTGTTGGACCAAAAAAATATGCCGGTATTATCCAAGTACTTAATCCTAATGGAGATGTTCTTGATTTCCATTTTAAAGGCGATTATATTGTAGCTCCACCATCATTAACAGTTGCTGCCACAAAAATGAATGTGTTTTATATAGGAGTCGATAATCCTGTTTCAATTTCAGTACCTGGATTAGCTGATGAAAAAATTCAAGCACACATTACCGAAGGTTGTAAATTAGTTCATGCTCCTGATGGAGAAGGCTATAATTACATTGTACAAGCCGTAAAAGGCACCAGAAATGCAACTGTAAGTGCTTCTGCCATTTATGAGGGAAGCACCATGAATATGGGTTCACGCGAATTTCGTGTAAAACGTGTTCCTGACCCTGTTGCAGAAATTGCCGGACAAAAAGAAGGTACTATTGAAAAGAATACCCTTCTCGCAGCTAATGCAATTATTCCTGCACAAAAAGATTTTGAGTTCGAGGCATTCTTTATAGTAGAATCCTTTACTATGGGAACTATCATTAACGGAGACTGGATACCAAAAGCAACAAGAGGTAATACTTTCTCAGAAGAAATGATAAATATAATAAGAACTGCCAGAAGCAAACAAAAATTCTTTTTTGAGAATATTCAAGCTGTAGGACCTGATGGCACAAAACGTACTTTAGGTACAATTAACTTAACAATAAAATAACAAAATAATCATTTTCGTTACCGGAGGTTATATGAAAAAATTAACAATCATTTTTATTATTGCAGGTTTCGTTTTAGGACTTAATATTACTGCTCAATCACAAATTTTGGACAGTCCGCCAAGCGACGGATTGTTCCCTGATGCAGGCATGATAGACAAAGAACCTATTCCTTATCCACCTATCAGAAAAGCAGATGTAATGTGGTCTAAAAGAATATGGAGAACTATTGACTTTCGTCAGAAAATGAATCAATCATTCTATTACCCAATTGAAGCTCATAATAATTGGCGAAGTTTTATGCAGGTAATAATTGATGCGTTAAAAGAAGGTTCAATAACTGCTTATGACATTTCTTCAACAGATGAATTTTTGGTACCCCTTACTTTTCAGGAAGTAATTACAAGACAAACTGAAACTTTTCACAAAGTATTAACTCGTTCATATCCACCTTACGAGGAATATGATACCACAATAGTTTCTGAATTCAATCCTGCAAAAGTTATGAGAATAAGGATAAAAGAAGACTGGTTTTTCGATAAACAACGCTCTCAAATGATGGTCAGGATTATTGGACTTTGTCCGATATTGATGAAAGATCGTGATGGTGAAGAAATTCCTACACCGCTTTTTTGGATCAACTACCCTGAGTCACGTCCTATTCTTGCAAAAGCTCAAATGTTCAACAGAAATAATAATGCTGAAAAACGCACTTATGATGAAGTATTTATTAAACGTAGTTTTAACAGTTATATCTATAAAGAAGAAAATGTATATGACAGACGAATTACAGAATACGCAACAGGTATTGATGCTTTGTTAGAATCAAAAAGAGTGAAAAATCAACTATTTAACTTTGAACATGACCTTTGGGAATTCTAAAAAAAACATATAAATATGAGTAACCCCGGTAGTTTAGTCGGGGTTTTTTTATGCCCTGAAGAATCATTTGAGACCTTTTGAGGATAAATTTCAAAAATGGTATAGGAAAAAAATAGGGG
>JAIORY010000436.1 GCA_021107915.1 Bacteroidales bacterium
GTATAACAAACGAACGCGTGAATCAACTTCCATTTATGCCAAGTTTTGGTATGAGTCTGACTTTTTAGATTCGAATTACTATTTTATTTTTTTATATAGCTGCTGTGAGTAATACTGAAAAAACAAGAAAACTCACATATTTTGTATAAATTTGTGTTATAAAAAAGAAAAAATGAGTAGAAAAAAATTAACGATAAAAGATTTAATAAAATTAGCAAATAAGTTTTGTGAACAAGAATCTAAGTTTGAAAATAAAGAATTATTTGGTGTTACAGATGGAAAAGCTGTTGGAACACATATTGAACATAAGTTCAAAAAATTCTTAAATGAAAATTTCATTGTGGATAATGGAAATTCTGCAAAAGGGATTGACTTACCAGCACTTGAAATAAATACTGACATCAAAGTTACATCAATAAAACAACCACAATCTTCCAGCCCTTTCAAAGATGCAAAGCAAAAAATTTATGGGTTAGGCTATAATCTTCTTGTTTTTGTTTATGAGAAAACAGATAATCAAGAAAATGAAACCGCTCTATTAGATTTCAAAAGTTGTTCATTTATTAACAAAGAAAGAACAGCAGATTATACAACTACTTTCAGACTAATTGAAATGGTTAAAGATGGAGCAAATGAAGAAGATATCATCACTTATCTTAATGATAAAAATATCCCTGCTGACGATATTACTTTAAGTCAAATTGCAAAACAAATCCTTGAAAATCCACCTAAATTGGGATATTTAACAATTTCAAATGCATTGCAATGGAGATTGCAATACGGAAGAGTTGTTGCTCTATCTGAAAAAGTGGATGGAATAATAAAAGTTGTAGATAAGGTAAACATATAATTATGCGTGTTTTTGAAGCAAATATTACTAATTCTGTCATTGATTTCTTTGAGAATACTAAAACATTATTATTAAAGATAATTAATGCTGAGTTGGAAGTAATTTGTGGTATAAAAGACTTTTTCAATTCTCAAATAGAAATTGATGAATTATCAGAAATATTATCTGCTAATAAAAGCATTGTTAGTGAACCTGACAGAGCAGAATATGGTGATTTTCAGACAAACAATAAATTAAGCGATAATGTTTGTAAATTTTTAAAAAAACAAAATGTTTCCCCCGAAATTATAATTGAACCAACTTGCGGAAAAGGAAATTTTATAATTTCCAGCTTAAACACTTTTACTAATGTTAAATTTATTTATGGAGTTGAAATTTACAAACCTTATGTTTGGGAAACTAAATTTACGATTTTTAACCATTTTTTAAATATCCGGAGTAATAATATCCCTGAAATAAATATAATCCATCATAATGTTTTCGATTATAATTTTAATGAAATTTCTAATAAGCATCAAAATAAAAAAGTCCTTATAATTGGAAATCCACCTTGGGTAACTAATTCAAAATTATCGTTACTTGGTTCGGGTAATTTGCCAACAAAATCAAATTTTAAAAACCATAATGGATTTGACGCAATTACAGGGAAAGGAAATTTTGATATTGGAGAATATATCTCATTAAAACTGCTTTCAGTTTTTTCTAACCATAATGGTAAATTTGCTTTTCTTGTTAAAAATTCAGTAGTCAAAAATATTCTAATAGAGCAAAACAGAAAACAATACAAAATATCAAACATTAAACAATTTGATATTGATGCTAAAAAGGAATTTAATGTTTCTGTAAATGCTTGTTTATTATATTGTTCTTTCGGAACAGACACACATTTTTCAATCAAAGAATACGATTTTTATTCCAATAAATATTTAAGAGAATATGGTTGGGTAAATAACAAATTTGTTGCAAATGTAGAATTTTATAAAAAGACAGAACAAATTGAAGGTGAATTTCCTTTTGAATGGAGACAAGGGGTTAAACACGACTCATCAAAAATAATGGAATTAGAAAGTGTCGGTGGACATTTCATAAATAACATAAAGGAAATTGTTGAAATAGAAAATAATTTAGTTTACGGATTATTAAAAAGTTCTGATTTGAAAGGAAATGTTATTAATAAGTCTCGAAAATATACTATTATTACACAAAGAAAAGTTGGTCAGGAAACAAAATATATTAAAGAACAATATCCAAAGACATACAACTATCTATTCAACAACATTGAACACTTTAATAAACGGAAATCAAGTATTTACAAGGGAAAACCTTTGTTCTCAATATTTGGAATTGGCGATTATTCCTTTAAATACTATAAAGTTGCTATTTCAGGAATGTATAAAACAACAATATTTTCTCTTGTTACACCATACAATGATAAACCAATAATGCTTGATGACACTTGTTATTTCATTGGTTTTGACACTCTGATTGAAGCTGAAATAACACAATTTTTATTAAATGAAAATATAGCACAGAATTTTATACATTCTATTGCATTCGCAGATGCTAAAAGAATGATAACAAAAGATTTATTAATGAGAATTAATTTGACTGAAATAATCAAAAACACATATTTTGTAGAATTGAAAACACAAATTGAGAATATAACAAAATCAGATTGGGTAAATTATAAAAGCAGGTTGAATGAAAAAGATTTTAATAAAAATAAACAATTGGAACTTTTTACTGAAAAAAATCACCAATAATAAAATCTGTACCAAATAAGGGTTATGGTGCAAAATTACAAATCATGAAAAATCTAAATCAATACACCGGACTTAGTTTTGCATTACTGAGTTTTATAATAATTTTAACATCTTGTAAAAATAACAACAACAAAATGAGTGCACCAAAAGCAGAAAAGAAAAAGAAAGAACTAACGAAACACGGAGACACACGAATTGATAATTATTATTGGTTAAACGAACGTGAAAATCCTGAGGTTATCAAATATCTGAAAGCAGAGAATGAATACACCAAAAATATGCTGGGACATACCGAAGGTTTTCAGAAAAAACTTTATGAAGAAATAGTTGGGAGAATAAAAAAGGATGATCAATCAGTTCCTTATAAATTTAATGGATATTATTATATCACAAGATTTGAAAATAAAAATGAATATCCCATTTATTCCCGGAAAAAAGAAAATCTTGAAACAGATGAAGAAATAATGCTTAATGTAAATGAATTAGCAAAAGGCTTTGATTATTTTCATGTAAACGGTGTAAAGGTAAGCCCTGATAATAAATTGCTTGCTTATGGAGTAGATACTGTAAGCCGCAGAAAATATACTATTCATTTTAAAAATTTGAAAACAGGAGAAATATTAGAAGATAAATTGCCTAACACAACCGGTTCTGTTGCATGGGCTAACGATAATAAAACTGTGTTTTATACCGTAAAAGATGAAACTCTTCGTCCATACAAAATTTATAAACATATCCTGAGAACCGATCCCAAAACCGATGAATTGATCTACACCGAAAATGATGCTACCTTTAATTGCTTAGTGTATCAATCAAAATCAAGAGAATATATAATTATCGCTTCATCAAGTACTTTGTCAGATGAATACAGATTTTTGGATGCCAATGATCCTTCAAGAGAATTTAAGATTGTTCAGCCGAGAGAAAAAGACCTTGAATATTCAATTGCTCATTTCAAAGACAAATTATATATACTCACAAATTATAAAGCAAAAAACTTTAGGTTGATGGAAACCCCAGTTACCAACACTTTAAAAGAAAACTGGAAAGAAGTGATTCCTCATCGAAAGGATGTTTTAATTGAAGATATTGAGATATTCAATAATTTCCTCGCTGTTAGTGAAAGAAAAGACGGATTGAATCATCTGCGAATCATTAACTGGAAAACAAATAATGATTATTATATTGATTTTAATGAAGAAACTTATGTGGCTTATTTTTCGGTTAACCCTGATTTTGATAGTGATGTAATAAGATACGGATATTCTTCTCTCACAGTTCCACACTCTACTTTTGATTATAATATGATATCCAAAAAGCAAACTTTACTAAAACAAAGTGAAGTAGTTGGAGGATATAATGCGGATAATTATCATGCAGAAAGACTGTGGGCAACAGCACAAGACGGCACTAAAATTCCTATCTCTCTTGTTTATAAAAAAAGATTAAAAAAAGACGGCAAAAATCCCCTTTTACTTTATGCTTATGGATCGTATGGATATAGCACCGAACCGTGGTTTAGTTCTGTACGTTTGAGTTTGCTCGATCGTGGATTTGTTTATGCAATTGCTCACGTTCGTGGTGGTGAGGAAATGGGAAGAAGCTGGTACGAAGCCGGTAAATTATTAAAAAAGAAAAATACATTCACTGATTTTATTAATTGTGGAGAACATTTGATTCAACAAAACTTTACTAATTCCGAACATCTTTTTGCAATGGGTGGAAGTGCCGGAGGACTTTTAATGGGTGCAATAATCAACATGAAACCTGAAATATTTAAAGCTGTTGTTGCTACCGTTCCTTTTGTTGATGTGATAACTACTATGCTTGACGAGAGTATTCCGTTAACCACCGGAGAATATGATGAATGGGGAAATCCTAACAAAAAAGAATATTACGATTATATGCTTTCGTACTCACCTTATGATCAGCTTGAAGCTAAAGATTATCCGGCAATGCTTGTAACCACAGGTCTTCACGATTCTCAGGTTCAATATTGGGAACCGGCAAAATGGGTTGCTAAACTTAGAGATATGAAAACCGATGACAATATTCTTTTGTTAAAAACAAATATGGATTACGGACATGGAGGTGCTTCGGGAAGATTCAAAATTTATGAAGAAACTGCGCTGGAGTATGCTTTTATTCTTGATCAGGTTAATATTAATAATTAGAGGTTGTCCATAAAGTCAGGTTCTAACAATTTAAGATTTTAGAATTCAGATTTAAAATTTAAAATCATAAATCTAAAATTTCATCAACTTAATTGATTTTATTGATTAAGACTTTTCTATTCCCTATTCTTAGTATCAATAATAATTGTTACCGGACCATCATTTATTAATGAAACCTGCATTAATGCACCAAACTCACCGGTTTGTACTGTTTTACCAATTTCTATTTCCAATTGTTTTTTAAACTTCTCGTAAAGAGGAATTGCAATTTCAGGCTTTGAAGCTTGGTTATATGATGGTCGGTTTCCTTTATTTGAATTTGCATGCAAAGTAAACTGGCTTATCAGCAAAATCTCACCATTAATTTCTTTTACTGATAAATTCATCACTCCGTTTTTATCATCAAAAATTCTTAATCTGGAAATTTTCCCGCTCAACCATTCAATGTCTTCCTTGCCATCGGTATCTTCTATTCCCAATAAAATAAGTAAACCGCTTGATATTTTACCTGTTTTCTTTCCTTTAATTTCTACTGATGCTTTTAAAACTCTTTGAATTACCGCTCTCATAAATTATTGGTTTAATTACCTGCAAACTTACAAAATTATTAACTTTACAATCTAATCATTTTATCATTTCAGTTATGACAAAGTTAAGTGTAAACATAAATAAAATAGCCACCCTAAGAAATGCAAGAGGTGGCAATGTACCCGATGTTTTGAAATCTGCTCTTGATTGTGTTCGATTCGGAGCGCAGGGAATCACTGTTCATCCACGTCCAGATGAAAGACATATTCGTTATCAGGATGCACGGGATATTAAACCGGAAATCTCTGTTGAATTTAATATTGAAGGAAATCCTGTTAAAAGTTTTATTGATCTTGTTCTTGAAATTAAACCTGCTCAAGTTACTCTGGTTCCTGATGCTCCGGATGCAATTACCTCAAATGCAGGTTGGGATACAATTAAAAATGAATCTTTTTTAAAAGAAGTTATTACTGAATTTAGAAATAACAAAATCAGAACTTCAATATTTATTGATGCTGATGAAAAAATGATTCGTAATGCTGCTAAAACCGGCACTAATAGGATTGAACTTTATACTGAAAGTTATGCAAAAGATTTTCATAAAAATAAAGAAAAAGCAATTGCTCCCTTTATTGAGGCAGCAAAAATAGCTAATGAAGTTGGTCTCGGAATAAATGCCGGACATGATCTTGATCTTGACAATCTGAAATATTTTGCTAAAAATATTCCCGGCTTACTCGAAGTTTCTATTGGACATGCTTTAATTAGTGATGCATTGTATCTCGGACTGGAAAACACAATCCAGCTTTATTTGAATCAGCTAAGGTGATTTGTCAAATAGTTCTGTTGATGTTTTTGGAAATTAATTCTTAAGAACAATTAATGAACTCGGAATCTATTACCCTGCCATTTCTATTTCCCTTTTTCTGTAAACTCTTTCAGAAATTTTAATGCTAATTTCATAAAGTCCAAACAATGGTAAACATACAAGTATCTGGCTGAACACATCTGGTGGAGTAATTATTGCCGATAAAACCAAAATGATAACCAGCATGTATTTTCTGTTTTTCCTCATAAACGTAGGTGTTACAATCCCAACTTTTGTCAGGAAATAAATAAAAACAGGAAGCTCGAAAACTAAGCCAACCGAAAAAGTAACTGAAACAACTGTGCTTATATAAGAGCTTAGCGAAATTGTGTTCTGAACAAATTCACTTACGTGATAGGTCCCAAGAAAATTGACAGTGAGCGGTACAATTAGAAAATAACTAAATAAAACCCCGCTAATAAATAAAAGTGAACAAACAAAAACAGCACCACCTGAATTTTTTTTCTCTTTCGGCAATAATGCCGGTCGGATAAATCCCCAAATTTCGGCAAGGATATATGGAAAAGCAACAATAATTCCGGCTACAAATGAGATGTACATGTGGGTCATAAATTGACCCGACATTTTGATATTTATAATTTTTAACGCCAAGTCATCAATACACAAAGCTTTAACAGAAATCAAATCAGCTAATTTGCAGAGCAAGCGATTTGTAATAAATTCCGAATCTTTAGGAGCAAGAATTATCATATCAAAAATGATATGCCTGTTTAAAAAAGCAATAATTGCAAGAATTAATACCGCAAGAATTGATCTGAGAATATGCCATCTTAATTCTTCAAGATGCTCCCAGAAAGACATTTCATTTTCTTTCGGTTTTTTCTTCGTTTTTTTTGTGGATGTTTCTTCAGTCATTGATATTTTAAAATTTTAACCAAAAATATAAAAACGTCATCAATAAAACTGTTGTTTCAAGAATTATATTCTTTGTTCATTTCATTAATTTGATTTTCAAACTTTTGAAGCCATATTTCAGAATTAGCCAGAACCTGTGCAATTGACCGTATCGGGTTTTTGAAGAATTCAGATGATTTTTTTGTATTTCCAATCATTATTGGCAAAGCACTGAATGCCAACGAAAGAGATAAATATAACTGTCGAAAACCTTTCTTAAATAAAAAACCTTTAATTACCGGATTTCGTAGTTCAACACTTAATACCGAAAAACAAATAACAATTAAAATAGCACGGAAATCCATTTTTATTCCAATCATTAAACCTTCGGTACTGAAATTTGTAAATGAAAGATTGGTGTTTTTCCAGAACATCCCGGCAAGGATTGTAATAATAACAAGTTGCCCCCAGAATATTGGCTTTTTTAATCGTTTTAAATTCTGCTTATAATAATAAATGCAAAAACTAACATAAATCAAGACAATTGGAAATGAAAAATAATAATCAATATTTTGAATTAAATATAGTCCTAAAGGAATTGCAATTATATGAAAGCTGAAAAATCCAAGTGAAAACTTTTGTTTTTCATTAGCCTGGAAAAGAGTATTTATTTTATTTTTTTCAAGATCATCAGTTATTTGTTGTTTTTTGAAACTCTTGGATAATTTCCCGATATAAAAACCTAAAGAGGCAGCAATTGTTCCAATCGTCATATAAATCAATACCAAAACAAGAATAAACACCCATGGATCGGCATTAGGAATACTTATTTTTTCAGTGGCAAATTCAAAAATATTCAAAAATATATTTACGATATTATAACCATAAAAAAGAAGAAGATATATTATTTTATATCCTAAAACACTAAGAAGGCTCATGCTTCCACCAATAATATATCCTAAAAGATTCTTTCCGAAAACAAAAATTGCTATCTCTAATAAAATTGCCTCAACAATTATACTTATCATCGGACCAAAAATAATTGCACTTGGAGAAACAGATTTCATTAATGCACATATCAGACCGGCACGCCAGATCAAACCATTTAATTGCCATATTCTATTAAAAGAAACAAGTAAGATTATTCCAAAAGATGCTAATATTGAACCTGAAAAAGGAATACGCAAGTTATGCAAAAAACTTCCTAAAATGATTTCTACGGATGCCCACAAACCACCAACAATTGCAGCTTTTAGCCAAATCGAATCAAGTTTATTAAACTCAGAATTATTGTTAGATATTTTTTTAATACTATTATTCATTGTATCTAATCAGTACTTAATAAAGTGAACATCACAAAAACAAGCAACTATCGCCATAACTCAAAAAACGAAAATCATTTTCGAGAGCATAGTTGTAAACCTTTTTCCAATCATTGCCAATAAACGCAGCCACAAGTAATAAAAGTGTACTTTGTGGTTGATGAAAATTTGTTATCATTCCTTTGATAATTCGATATTTATATCCCGGAACAATCATTAATTGTGTGGAGCCGCTTATTTCGGCAAGATTATTTTTTTCCATAAACTCAATCAAATAATTAAGCACCTCCTTTGCCGGTAAATCAATATCATATTTTTTATTGTAAGGATCCCATTGTTCGATAAAAAGAGTTTTTTCGTTTTGCTTGTCAACGATTAATTTTACGCCATACCAGTATAAACTTTCCAAAGTCCTAACGCTTGTAGTTCCCACAGGGATTATATTTCCATCAATATTTTTCAATAATTTTTTTATTAAAGAAATATCAATAGAAATTTTTTCAAAGTGCATTATATGACCTGAGATTTTTTCGGCTATCACAGGTTTAAAAGTTCCTGCTCCAACATGCAAATTAATTTTCTCGAAAGAAATATTTTTATTTTTAAGTTTTTTGAAAACATTATCAGTAAAATGCAAACCGGCTGTTGGCGCAGCTACCGAGCCTTCGTTTTTTGCATAAACAGTTTGATACCTTTCTTTGTCAGAATTAACAGCTTCCCTGTTTAAATACGGAGGCAGTGGAACCAATCCGGCTTTCTCAATAATTTCAGAAAAAGTAATATCTTCGGGGTGCCAGATAAATTTAACAAGAGAAGAATTTCCTGATCTTTCTATCCTTTCAATATTGATTTTACAATTTTTTCCATTATGAGCAAACTCTTTTTCCAACACTCCTGATTTCCATCGTTTTGAATTTCCTACAAAACATTTCCAAACAACACCTGAAGTTTGCTGAAAAGCAGATTGAATTTCAGATACCGGCTCAACAGCTTCGAGAATAAAAACTTCGATACTTGCACCTGTACTTTTCCTAAAGATCATTCTTGCCTGAATAACTTTTGTTTCATTAAAAACCAAAAAAGTATTTTCAGGAAGATATTCATCAATTTTTACAAAGTCAGACTGCCAGACTTTTCCGTTTTTACAAATCACCAATTTTGATGCATCCCTTGTCTCCAAAGGGAATTTTGCAATCCGCTCCTGAGGCAAGAAATAATTATAATCAGAAATATTAATGTTTTTATGATCAGACATAATACTTTGTTCAGATATAAATAATTAGTGTCTGTCTATAAAGTTTTGTTCTAACAATCTAAAATTTTATCAACATAATTGACTTTATGAACAAGCACTAATTAGTTTACAAAAGTAAAAAACTTAAATAAATATACTTTTTATTAATTGCTTTATAAATTTTAATAATTTTGGTGTTATTATTAATTTCTTAGAAATGAAGATTAAACAAAACATTCCAAATTTTATCACGATTCTGAATCTGACGGCAGGATGTTTCTCAATAGTTTCTGTTTTTAACAATGATTTTGTTGCAGCATCAATTTTTATTTTTATTGCAGCAGTTTTTGATTTTCTTGACGGAACTTTTGCACGGATTTTAAAAGCCAAAACTCCAATCGGAAAACAATTGGACTCTTTGGCTGATGTTGTTTCTTTTGGTGTTGCACCCGGGATGATAGTTTATCATTTACTTCTTAAAAGCAGTTTCATCAATGCCCCGGACAATTCTGCGTTTCAATTTTTAGTAATTGCGGCATTTTTAATTCCGGTATTTTCTGCAATACGTTTGGCAAAATTCAACCTTGATGTAAATCAGAGCGATTCATTCGTTGGGCTTCCTGTTCCGGCAAATGCAATTTTTATTGCTTCGCTGCCAATAATCACTGATTTGAATTTATTTGATTATGTTTGGATTAACGAAATTGTTTACAACACTTGGTTTCTACTTGCTTTGTGCATTATTTCATCATATCTGCTGATTTCAAAAATCCCAATGTTTGCCCTCAAATTCAAAAACCTTAAGTGGAAAGAAAATCAATTACGTTTTGTCTTTTTGATTATTTGTGTTGCACTTCTCGTGATTTTTCAGTTTCTGGCAATACCGATGATAATTATTCTTTATGTTTTATTTTCGATTTTAGTATAACCTTAAATCTGCAAGCAGATTCCATTTGGACACGAATTTCACTAATTAACACGAATTTTGTATCACTAAAATAAGTGAACGATTTTCTGTATAATCCACTCATTACATTACACTAATAAAAATCCTTGCGGATTTATGGTATAACGTATTTTTCTGTCAGTCAATAAAGGTTTCTTTTATTATTGATTTAAATCCATTCTTCCGGATTTTCATTTTCAAAAACGTCATTAAACAAAAGTTGGTCATCTCCGTTTTCGTTCATTTTTTTAAATGCAGTTTCCCAATTTTTTCTTGGTCTTGAAATTGGCTTTAAAATCATATAACCTTTCTCAAGAATAAGTTCAACCTTGTCCTTGATATTATATTTCTCAATCAAAGTTTTAGAAAGTCTAAAACCTTTTGAATTCCCGATTTGTATTACTGATAATTCCATAAATCTTGTTATTAAATGTAATTACTAAGTTAATACAATATTTTAATTCTCCAATTATATTTTCAAAATGATGGGTAATAAAATTTGCCACAGATTCACAGATTATGAGAATTTTCTTAAAAATTATTACTGATTACTCATGATAATATTTGTTAAGGGAGCTATGGATATTAGTTTTTATACACTGGGCTTTTTTATTTGATAGTATTCAGGTATTCGAAAATATGGAAACCTAACAGTATATTTCATATTATTACTTTTAAAAATAAATTCCTTATCAGTAAAATTCTTATTTAGTACTTTGTCAAACTGTTTTACCGTATATAACCTGTAATCTGAATTATACATGTAAAAGGTTGCTGTATTTATCACAAAGCATCCTTTTATGCGATATTTATTTAGTTTAAGGTTAAAATGTTTTTCGACCTCTTGGATATTTTTATTTATCCATTTCAATTTTCTTGCCAACTGATTATTATATGATTTGTTATTGTTGCTAGTTACAAAATTTGAATAATCAAGTTTTTGATTTTGCATGTCATATCGACCTAATAAATGTTTGCATTCTACTACGAAAATGGTTAAAAGTTTTTTTGAGATTACTATAAAATCAATCTCACCCGGAATACTAACAATGCTCTGTCCATTTATGTTTTTAATATTTCTTTCAAAAATTACATCATTATTTTTCAATGTTTCTTCTAACTTATCATCTAACCAAGTATCATGATTATCTTCTTTATTATGAACATATTTTTTTATTATTTTATTTTGCATCCATTCAGTTGGTGCTTTACCCCAAGGGATTGCATTTGTAGTTAATTGGATTGTGCTTTCTGACCATGCATACTTTGTTAGAAATGCAAAATCTTTATTGTCAACATTCCATATAATTATTGGGCGGTATAAATACTTATTTATCAAGTATGGTTTACTAGCCATTTTTTCTAAAGTATTTTTATTATGCTTGTTTAGCGATAATCCATTGAAAAATACTTCAGATTTTTCGATAGGGACATTATACAATTCCTTTAAATTATATGTCAAAGTATCCCAGTTGAAGCCTGTATATATACCAGCATTGTCCTTGAATTTCTCATGAATGGTAGCAATTAGACTACCGACATCATCATAGTTAATATCAAAAGCACTTTTTAAGATTATTTTAAAATCGTCAATTGCATTTTTATCAACTGCTTCCTTTTCAAGATGAGTACCCCATTCTTCAATTACAATATTCTTAAACGCTTTTTTATAATGATGTTTTTGTGAAAATACAAAGCAATCATTTTCATCAAAAGAAATTTGGGCTAAATCTTCTATCATATCTTGTTCTGCAAACAGTTCAGTACACATCATTATCATTTCGCCCAAATACATAAATTCATCCAGTGAGTCTTGGATTCTGTCAATTAGATAGGCCGAAGAATTTTCACCACTGATCAAGTTGTTTTCACAGGTTTGTTCAATTATAAATTTTAGTATTCTTCTGTATTTTGAAATATAATGGAAATCAATTTTACTATTTAAGGGGCTTTCACAATGTTTATAAGCAAGTTCAGTTGCTTGGTCATGTAAGAATAATATGTTTTGATAAAATGAAAGAGAATTTTCACTAGCACAAACCTTTTTAAACTGTTCAATGAAATAGTTTAAAGAGTACTTTATCACGAATCTTACTTCATCTTGTTTGTCAATTAATCTTTTCTTGAATTTTTTAATAAGCAGACTCGAAAGTTCTTGACGATAAGAATTTTCATACCCGTAGTTGTGTTTGTAAATGACTATATTGTGTACTTTTTGAACTCCCATTTTGTCTATTTCTTATTTTTTTGCCTTGTGTATAACTTTCATACATAAACCCTATTTTTCTCTTTTCTCAAAATTATCCTCCTGATTCTCCTTTGAATATCGTACCAACCTATTACATAAATTATCAGTGAA
>JAIORY010000066.1 GCA_021107915.1 Bacteroidales bacterium
ATAAAGTTCCGGCAAGCCAAATAAAACAAATTAGAATAATTTTTCTCATACTTAAATTTTTTTTGATTTTTTTTGATTTGTATATTATTATGATGAATAAAAGGGGAAAAGGTTGCGTGAAGGGAGGAAAGAATTTTAGATTTGGGATTTTAGATTTTAGATTTAGAAAAAATAAGCTGATAGCTGGGAGAAATTATTGGAACGCTGATTACGCGTATGGACGCTGAAAATCACGGAAAAAGTAAATAAAACTTTCCGCGAAAGTTTGTGTTCATCCGTGTATTCCGCGTTTCTATTTATTGTAAAACGGAATTTCGATTGAAGAACACCGATTAATCACGCCTGGGTCGTGACAGGCTGATTTGAGAAGGAAAAAAACATTGCGATTTTATACCCAATTTAAGCATTTTATCATTTACGCATTCAAGCATTCAATCATTTATTTCGTAATCGCAACTTTCCTAACAACAACACTCTCATTAGTATAAATCTTGATAAAATACACGCCTGCATCGAAAGAGCTTGTATTAATTTTAATGTTGTTATTTTCAACAATTTTATTTTCGAGAACTAACTTTCCAAGATCATCAAATACAGTAATTTTATTAATGTCAACTTTTGAATTTATATACACATGATTAATTGAGGGATTTGGATAAACTTCTATTGATTCAACTAAATTTAATTCTTCATTACCAAGATAACAAACAGTTCCTGTCTCATTTGATGGGTCTGAGATACATTGGTCATAAATTGCTGTTACATAATAAGTGTAATCACCTCCTGCGTAAACAACATCTGTATATTCGTAATCTGTCCATCCTTCTTCTATTAATTCAAAACCATTTTCATTATAATTACGATAAATGCTGAAAGATACAAAGTCTCGATGCTTATTTGGTGCTACATTTATTGATGTTTTAATTCCACTAACAACAGGAACTCCGCCGGTATAATATACGGGTGTTGCTTTTACAGGCTTAAGAGATGTTTTTTCACCATTTGCATTTATTACAAATCCATGTATGTTCCAGTTGTAATCTAATCCATAAGCTAAAGACAATGATTCAAAAGTTATTCCATCCATTGATACCATATCTCCAAATCCTGCAATTGCCGGTCCTGCGTCACACCCTGCAAAGAATGCCCATGCCGGTGCATCGCCATAATAGCCTATCCAAATATCTTCTCCTGTTATTGGTACCGGAGAATCAAGTTCTACTGTAATCCAGCTTTCTTCTGTGCCGTAAAAACATTTTTCTGCAAGTAGGTCGCCTGGTTCTGTTGGTGTTCCTGCTCCATAAATCTTGATAATAGCTATAATTGTTGGATCATTGATATATACCTCTACTTCTGTAAGCTCAGACCCACTATATTGTGCCATAGTTGATGCAGGCCAGTATGCTGATAATTCAAAGGCTCCGCCTGCACTTATTGCGTTATCATTTATTCCATCATCATATTGAATCCACTCTTCAATTGGTGGTTCTCCTAATTGCCAGTTCAACCTAACTTCTGCATAAGTCAAATATTCTTCAAATTCTAAAAATAAATCTTCCGGTGCCGGACATTCAAAATAAACATTAATATTGTCAATATACCAAGATTTAAAATTCACTGAACTTGCTCCATTTGCGAAGAATCCAATTTTAAAATCATTACCTTGGGCGAATTCTGTAATATCTATATTTTCTGTTGTCCAGTCAATATCACCCTCATTAGCATAGTTTGCTACTTCGTGCCAATTACCGTTTTCCCATATTTTTACAGTCATTAATTCTAAACCGGTTTCATTTCTATCATCCAACATATAGTCATACTCAAGAAATATATCTTCATCATTAAACTCACTTCCTAATATTGGATATGAAATCAATCCTGCCTCGTAATTTGTCAACATCGGATAACAATGAAATTCTGCTGAAGTAGCCGGATTACCAATAGAAAAATCGAAAATCCAGTTAACGGAAGTTGTTTCCCATTGTTGATCTTCGAATGAAGCATCTGACCAATCTTCCACAAAAGGAAGCGAAAATCCATAAGATACCTGAATTGATACAGGACCTGCAGGCATTGATTCTGTTGTTCCTGTGCCACCATAAACAGTTACATCATACTCAGCAGTAACAGAGAAGGAGTATGTTCCCGGTTGCATGGGTTGACCCCATGTAATAGAATCTTCTCCGTTGTATTCTACATAATCAACAAAGGCTTCGTCACGATATACATTAAAACCTAATAAATTATCAGGAACTACACATTCGGTAACATCACAATTTTTTTGTTTTTTTTGATTATTTTCATTTAAAGAATTTGAAGCTATATTTTTGGGTTCTCCTGCTGTCATTAATAATCCCTGTGCACAAGGTGGATACCATATCAGGCCTGCTCCATTATTAGATGTATCTGCATGTAAGTTTATTGGTGGATATAAATATGCTGAGGTAAATGTATAACATTCATCTTCTGAAAGTCCACATGAGCATAAGGTATAAACACATACTGTATAGGTTTGCCCCCAGGTAAGATACTGAAAGTCAAATGTAGTTCCCGATACTTCAGCAACAAACACATCATCAAGAAACACATGATATCCTTGAGGAGGCCAGTCTGAATCGCTACCTACTGATACTTCTACATTATCTATTGCCCAACCTGATGCCCAATTTCCGTTATCATTTGAGTGGAAGGCAAACCAAATTTCTGATTCGCCATTGAGACCAGAGAATGCTGCTAAACTTATTTCTAATCTTTCCCAACTCGAAAAAGACGGAATTTGTGATAGCTCAATCCATGTTACTCCTGCGTCAAGGCTGTATTCTACATAAGCTAACTGCCCATTTCCTCCATCAAAATAACTATCAAATTTGAGTGAGAAATCAGGACTTTCTCTTAAATCCAATTTTGGAGTAATCAGATAATCCACACTTCCATCGGCACCAACACCACAATCATTATCGTTGACACATGCGTATTGTGAGTTCCATGCAGGGATAGTCCAATTGGTACTACTTCCGTCAGTTGTTGCAAACCAACCACATGAGGCAGTACTTGATTGCCATCCTTCAGGCGGAAATGTAGCATCGTTGAATTTTTCCCTGATTTGAGTTATTCTTGCCGCATGCCATGTAGCTATTGACGTTAGAGGATCAACATATAAATTATATGGTTGGTAACATTTTTCATAAATCGTTATAAATAATGATGTATCACTAATAAAATTATGATCATCAGAATAAACATAATATCCAACTTTATCTACTTCTACATTATACAACCCTATATATACAGTATCAAAAGTAACAGTTTCAGAAGTATCCAGAATTGCTGTGTAAATTTTATAAGGTAAATTATATCCGCTTAGTGTAATCTCAGAACCTTCGGCATTCTCCCCTGAGCCTGTGCTAACATTTATTGTTACTGAAACTATATTGTCTGAGAAATCTTTATTCGAGTCATTTTCCTGTGCAAATAATTGCGATGATATCAGTAAAATCATCATCACTAAAACTTTTAGATAAGTGAATAATTTTGGTTGGTTTTTCATAATGTTTGGTTTTATGATGAATAAATTGGATTCGTGTTTTTAAAAATAATCAAACAGAAATAATATACTTACTTTTTTATAGACAAACATTTATTAAAAATAGTTGCGGTAATATCTAAAATATTATTGTAAAACGGAATTTCGATTAACGAACACCGATTAACGATTTGAGATGTGATTAAAATGGGAACGCTGATAATCACGGAAAAATGTAAAATAATCATCCGCGAAAGTCTGTGTTCATCAGCGTGTTCCGCGTTCCAATTAAAACAAACTGAAAATAAAAATAATTGCGAATTATACCCAATTTAAGCATTTTATCATTTACGCATTCAAGCATTTACTTAGTTATCGCAACTCTCTTTACAACGACACCCTCATTAGTATGAATCTTGACAAAATACACACCTGCATTAAAAGAGCTTGTATTAATTTTAATGTTGTTATCTTCAACAAATTTCTTTTCGTAAACTAACTTTCCAAGATCATCAAATACAGTAATTTTATTAATGTCAACTTTTGAGTTTATATACACATGATTAACTGATGGATTTGGAAATATTTGAATTACGTTTTTGGAATTAATTTCGTTTAAATTGTAAGGTCCCATAACCCAAACTTCATTAGAAGGATCAGATACACAATAATCATACACAGCTACTACATGGTAATATACATCATAATATACATATAAAGTGTCGATATACGTATAATCTGTAATATCTTCTTCTAATAACTCATAACCAGATTCATTATAATTTCGGTAAATGCTGAAGGATACAAAATCACGATGCTTATATGGTGCTTCATTTGTTGTTATATTCATTTCACTAACAACAGGAACTCCACCTGCATAAGTAACAGGTGTTGCTTCTATAGGCTTAATAGCTGCTATTTTACCATCTGTATTGGTGACAAATCCATGAATATTCCAGTTGTAATCTAATCCATAAGAATTTGCCATTGATTCAAAAGTTATTCCGTCCATTGAAATCATATCTCCAAATCCTGCTACTGCCGGTCCTGCATCACAACCCGCAAAGAATTCCGGTGGTGCCGGTGCATCACCATAATATCCAATCCAAAGATCTTCTCCCGTTATCGGTACAGGAGAATCAAGTACTACAGTTATCCAACTTGCTGCTGTGCCGTCAAAACTCTTTTCTGCAAGTAAATCTCCAGGTTCTGTTGGTGTACCTTCTCCATAAATTTTTATCATGGCTGTTGTGGTTGGATCATTGATATAGACTTCTACTTCTGTTAGGCTTGTTCCAATATATTGTGACATGGTTGATGCAGTCCAGTATGCTGATACTTCAAAAGCTCCGCCACCGGATAATCCAATTGCTGATGCATTAGTACCATCATCATATTTAATCCACTCCTCAATTGGTAGCTCTCCTAAAATCCAATTCAATGTTACTGTTGTATAGTCACAATAATATTCTTCTTCTTTTGTTAATTCGTATGGTGCTTCACATTCACAATAAATATTAATATTATCAATATACCAACCGTTAATATCCATCGAATTTGTTCCATTTGCAAAAAATCCTATTTTAAAATCATTACCCTGTGCGAATTCAGAAATATTAATATTTTCTGTTGTCCAGTCAATATCACCCTCATTAGCATAGTTTGCTACTTCGTGCCAATTACCATTTTCCCATATTCTGACTGTCATAAATTCTAAACCGGTCTCATTATTGTCATCCAACATATAATCAAACTCCAAATAGATTTCTTCATTAACAATTTCGCTTCCCAAAATCGGATATGAAACAATTCCATAATCGTAGTTTGTTAATACCGGAATCCATAGAAATTCTGCTGAAGGTGCGGGATTACCCATATTTCCATTAATAATCCAATTACTGCATCCTACCTCCCATTGTTGTGCTTCGAATGAACCACTTGACCAATCTTCCATAAATGGAATTGAATCTCCATAAGAAACATTTACAACTTCCGGTCCAGCAGACATTGATTCTGCTGTTCCTGTTCCACCATAAACAGTTACATCGTATTCAGCAGTTACAGTATAAGAGTATGATCCGGGTTGCATATTGTAGTCAAACCAGATTACTGAATCTTCTTCATTATATTCGATATATTCAACAAATAATGAATCTCTATAAACATTATATCCCAAAAAATTCTCAGGAACTACGCATCCGCCACCATCACTATTCCTCGGTGTTTTTTGATTATTATCATTTAAAGAATTTGAAAACAAATTATTTGGGTTCTTATCCATTCTTGATTTTCCCGGTGAACAAGGTGGAAACCATACCAACTTAACCGTATCATTAAATGATTCTCCGTATAAGTTTGTTGGTGGGTATAAATATGATGATGTAAAAGCATAATAATCTTTGTATGATTCCCCTGATGCGTATAAAGTTGATACACTTGCTTCGTAATTCTGTCCGTAAATAAGATCAAGAAAAGTATATGTATGCTCATTTGTGGAAATTATAAAAACATCATCAAGATATACATTATAACCGAGTGGTGGCCAATCTGAGTCACTACCTACTGATACTTCAACATTATCTATTGCCCAACCTGTTGCCCATTGTCCGGCATCATCAGCATGGAAAGCAATCCATATTGCTGATTCACCACTCATTCCGGAGAATGCAGAAAGATCAATTTCAATCTTCTCCCAATTGCTTGAAGGTGTTATTTGCGACAGTACTATCCATGTTTCTCCATCATCAAGACTATATTCTACAAATGCCAATTGTCCATTTCCTCCATCATAATAACTATCAAATTTAAGGGAGAAGTCTGGACTTTCTCTTAAATCTAATCTTGGAGTTATTAGATAATCTACGCTGCCATCACCATTAGCTGCATCATCATTGACACATGCATATTTTGAATCCCATAATGAAATAGTCCAGCCACTACTGCTTCCGTCATCTGTGACAAACCAACCTACATTATTTGAAGTCAATTGCCATCCGATTAGGGGAAATAAGTCTTCAAAATCTTCTTTGAGTTGTGTTATTCTTGGCTCATGCCATGTAGCTATTGATGTAAGAGGATCAACATATAAGTTATATGGTGTATACATTTTTTCATCAAGGATAATATTTATAGTTGTATCGCCGGTAAAGCAATGATCTTCAGAATAAATATAATATCCAGGTCTAAATACAAAAACATTATAGCATCCTTTAAATAAGGGGTCAAATGTTACTGTTTGTGAAGTATCTAATATTGCTGTGTACATTGCTTCAGGATAATCAAAACCTGCTAATAAAATTTCAGTGCCTTCTGCATTTTCACCTGTAGTTGTGGTAACATTTATTGTTACTGCAACTTCTTTAAGATGTCCTACGATATTTGAAGGTGTATATACTGATTCATCACCATTTGTATAAACAGCTTTAACTCCGTATCCATACCATCCTTCATCCAATCCTCCAATTGCTGTATCATTATATTGAGTATTTGTAATACCTGTTTGTAATATAATTTCTGTACCAGTTAAAACACCACTATATGGATCAAAATCTGAAAAACGGGCAACTGTATATGTAACATCAGGAGAACCACTTTGTGATCCTGATAATATTGCTCTGATCATAAAATCCTGGTAAGCAGAAATTGTCCATATTCCCGCAGTAATATCATAAGAATAACTTTGGTAAACTGTTGGTGGTGAATAATCAACAGCTATTGGTGCAGCATTTGGGGAATATTCCAACTGAATCATTCCAAGATAGAATTCTCCTTCGGTAATAACAACATATAATCCACTAAAATCAATCCATCCATAATTATTAACTGTTACAATTATTGAATCTAATTTTGTTCCGGGTAATCCGTTTGAACCATCATCATCAAACACTGCTATTTCGAAAGTCTTTCCCATAAAGTTGGCTCCTGCCGGAAAGCTACCATCTCCTACATGAACACTTCCTCCCATAACTGTAACAGGATATGCATTTAGCATGAATTTAACAGCATTAATATTATCAGGAGTCATCCATACTAAATAATCATCCGGTGAACCATCATCATAAATAATTTCGTAAGGTCCACATGGCAAGGTCCAATCAACATCACATTCTGTATCATCATCGTTTACTGTTGCTGTAACCCATCCGGGAGGATATGGTTCTTCGAATAATTCTACATTAAGTGTTGTTACAGAATCTTCTATTAATACTACACCACATACAATACTAGTCTGATATCCTGTTTTTGAATATTCCACATCATAATACCCTGCATCTCCTGTTATAAGATAGTATCCATCAGCATCAGTAATTGCTGAATATGAACTAACCACAACGTCTGCTCCAACAATAGGATCATTAGTATTTCCATCAGTTACATACCCTTCCAAATACCCCGGAAAGTAAACAAACATTTCACAATAAAGACTATCCTCTAATCTATTAATATCATTACTATTAATAATTAAATATTCATCATATAATCCCGGCGTAAAATCTGTTGCATCATAAGTTATTGCAATTGTTTGAGAGTCACCTTCTGCAATCGATCCTTGTGCAGGTACAACTGTGCTAATGAAACTTGTTGTCGGAGTAGTATTACTCATTCCATTTAAGGCAACTACAGTTCCTGTAAAATTAACAAATCTATCGCCTCCAACATAATCAGGAAATTCAAAAGTTAAGGTTCCAACTCCGGTATTTGATATCTCTGTGTATAATGTAATTTGATGATTAACCCACACTTCTCCATACAATGTATAAGGATCTATATTCATTATTGGATTTGGCCAAAAAATACATTCAGGCCCAGCAGGATCAGATTGTCCTTGATCATATACCGCAACTACAGTGTAACAAGTCTCTCCATAAGCTGGTAAGATATCACTATAAAAGAATTCAGTAGTCGTTCCAAGCATTATATCATTACGAAAAACAATGAAGTACATATAACCATCTTCACATTGCCACGTAATATCCACTTGCATTGTAATATCATTTGTTAAAATTACTTGAAGATTTGTTGGAGGAGGCAGTGGATTTTCTTTTATTGTTTTATCATGAATATTTTTTTGTGAATTAGTTTTGCTTTGATGATTTTCTTGTGCAAATAATTGCGATGATATCAGTAATATCATCATCACTATAACTTTTAGAGATGTTAATAATTTTGGCAAGTTTTTCATAATGTTTGGTTTTATGATGAATAAATTGGATTCGTGTTATCAATAATATTAAAACAGAAATTATATGTTTCCTTTTTTATAGACAAACATTTATTAAAAATAGTTGCGGTAATATATATAAAAAAATGATATGGTGATAGAATATTCGTCCATCCGTACAGATGAATTCCCTTTGGTCAATGGAATAATGGAATAATGGAGTGATTGAGTAATGGAGAAAGGAATAATAGTAATTTATTGTAATTAATAGTAATTGGTTGTAATTAATAGTAATTGGTTGTAATTAATAGTAATTGGTAGTGGAGTGTCCATACTTTTCCTTACTAAAAGCTAAGGTTACTAACCTTTATTCCCATATTTCCCATATTTCCTTATTTCCCAATATTCCCCTATTCCCCTATTCCCCTATTTCCCTTATTTCCCAATATTTCCCAATTTCCCCGAAAAGAAAAAAATTCCCTTGACTTTCAATGTAAAATATATTAAATTTGGGGAAATTAAAAAAGGAGGACAAATGAGTGATAGTACTTACAAAGTTATTGAACTGATAGGTTCAAGCGAAAAATCATGGGAGGACGCTGCTCAAATAGTTATTAAAAGAGCAGCCGAAAGTCTGGAAGAACTCCGGGTTGCAGAAGTTGTTGAACAGGATATTAAGATTGAAGAAGGAAAAATCGTAGCTTATCGAACAAAGCTTAGATTATCTTTCAGGTTTCGTGACTGATCAGTCAACTAATAATTTTTATCTTCTTCCGATAGCTATCGAAATTGAGGATAAATTTCAATAATGGAATGATGAGTCCACTCCAAAAAGTGTTTTTTAGCCACTAAAACACAAAGGCACTAAATTTCACTAAAAATAATTTATTGATATTTTTTGTTTTGTGGATTTTCGTGTTTTGGTGTTTTTGTGGCATTTTTTATTTTTTTGACTTTTCGAAGTGGACTCAATGATGGAGTATTGGAATTATGTATCTCCCTTACGACAAGGAGTCCGTACGATTAAATCCGTATGGATGGATTCCCATATTTCCCTTATTCCCCTTATTTCCCATATTCCCCCTATTTCCCTTTTCCAAACAATAACTCACTAATCAAATCTTCTCTTTTTAATTTCTTCAAAATGTTTTTAATCCATCCGCGATTTTCATGTTTATACCAAAAGAAAAAACGATTTTGATCTAAGCGTTGCTCTTTACCTTTTGCCGAAAAAACAGGTTTTAAAGTATAAGGATCAAGACCCGAGTAATACATTACAGTAGCAAGTGTCATTGGAGTTGGTGTGAAATCTTGAACCTGTTCGAGACGAAAACCGAGTTGCTTTGTTTCAACGGCAAGTCCAGCCATATCCTCAAGTTCACAGTAGGGATGAGAAGAAATAAAATATGGAATAAGCTGTTGCTTTAATTTATTATCTGAATTTATTTTATCAAATATTTTCTTGAATTTTAAAAAATTATCAAACGAAGGTTTACGCATTTTTTTTAATACCTTGTCGGAAGTATGTTCAGGAGCAACCTTCAACCTACCTGAAACATGATGTTTTATCAATTGAGCAGCATATTCTTTTTTGTCCTGTTTTCCGTCAAGAAGCAAATCATAACGAATACCACTTCCCACAAATGCTTTTTTAACTTTGGGATGTAAGTTTGCTTTTTTGTAAATATTGGTGAGGAATTTATGATCGGTATTCAGATTAAAACAAATTTCCGGAAAGATACAACTTGGCCGTACGCATTTTTCACAAATCTTTAAATCAATGCCTTTCATTTTGTACATATTTGCCGAAGGACCGCCTAAATCGCTGATGTATCCTTTAAAATCGGGCATCTGTGTAACTTTCTCAATTTCTTTTAAAATTGATTTTTCCGAGCGGCTTGCAACAAACTTCCCCTGATGGGCAGAAATAGTACAAAAACTACATCCGCCAAAACATCCGCGATGAAGATTTATTGAATGGCGAATCATTTCATAAGCCGGAATCACTCCCCTCTTTTTATATTTTGGATGAGGAAGACGAGTAAAAGGCAAATCAAAAGAAGCGTCAATTTCTTTTTCGCTCATAGTTGGAAAAGGAGGATTCACAATTAAATATTTATCGCCTTGTTTTTGGATTAAATGTTTTGGAAACATTTTGTTAGATTCCTTTTCGATAACAGCAAAATTTGCAGTAAAGATTTTTTTATCTTTCACACAATCGGAATGAGAGGCAAGTTCCTTGATTCCTTTATTTTCCTTGCCGGGAATTTCAGAAATTTCATCTGTCAAAAATGCTATCTGGGGAATTTCATTTAATGAATCTTTTAGAAGATTTTTATTTGTTAGATGAAGGATTTTTTTCATAGGCATCTCCCCCATTCCATAAACTAATATGTCAGCACCACTTTCGGAAAGTATAGATGGTTTTAATTTATCCGACCAATAATCGTAATGAGTAAATCTCCGTAAAGAAGCTTCTACACCACCAATTACAAGAGTTACATCAGGAAAGATTTCTTTTAATATTTTTGAATAAACCGTAGTTGCATAATCAGGGCGAAATCCGGCACCACCGCCCGGAGTGTAGGCATCATTAGAACGAAGCCGTTTGTTAGCTGTGTAATGATTTACCATCGAATCCATATTTCCGGAAGTAACCGCAAAAAACAGTCTCGGCTTGCCAAGTTTTTTAAAATCTCTAAGGTCGTCCTCCCAGTTTGGCTGAGGAACAATGGCAACTTTAAAACCTTCTTTTTCGATTGTTCTGGCAATAACGGCAGCACCAAAAGAAGGATGATCAACGTAGGCATCACCGGTAAAAAGAATCACATCAAGCTGATTCCAACCACGTTTTGTAACTTCTTTTTTGGTTGTCGGAAGCCAGTCGGTTATTTTATAATTGGAATCTTGCATTTCTGTGTTCTTCTTTTTTTAAATGGTTCTATTTTTTAAAAGAAATGAGAGAATGCTTAAATGATTAAATAAAGAGAAGTTACCCATTTTTATTTAAGCATTCTATCATTTAGGCATTTAAGCATTAATTAACTCCCCGAAGTAGCAGAAGTTACCACAGCACTTGAAACAACAGCAGCAATTACAGCAGCATTAACTTCACGAATGGTTTGATCAACAGCTTTACCAATTTCAGAACTGCTTTTTATTTCTTTGACCATCTTTTTGGCATTTTTCTTTATTTCTTTACCTTTAAATAATCGTCCATAAATATTTAGTGCGGCTAACAAACAAAGTAATATTTTCAGTTCTTCATCATCATTTTTCCCATTTATCAGATTTCGCAAATCTTCAATATATTCCTCTTTTATTTTGTGATTTATTAAAGGATATTTTGTGATTGGAATAATTCCCAGAAAACGAGAAGTTTTTTTCTCAAGGATTTTTTTCGACACAAGACGATCAAAAACTTCCTTTTTGTACTTACGCGGTGAAAGACCGATTTTTGAAACCCAGCGTTTTATTTTACGTTTCTTTTCCTTTTTCCTGATACGCAAAATTACATCATCAAGAATATTATCTCCGGTGTGCTTAGAATTTCTAATGACAAGACGATTTTCGGAAAGTATTAATTTTTTGATTTCAACAAGCTCAAGAATAATAGCTCCGGCAAGTGCATAACTAAAATTACTTGCATACGACCATCCGGTTTTATCACTAATAGAAAGTAATAAAAGTTTTTCTTTTAATGTAAGATTCATATTTATAACTTTTATGTCCATAATTGCTGCAAAATAAAAGTAAAGGTAATAAACAAATATTAATTTACTGATATTCTTTGTTTTGTTGATTTTCGTGTTTCCATACGGATTTGCTTTGGTCGTTGTAGTAATAGGGGGTTACTTATCCCCCATATTAGTAGCATTATTTACTCTGATTCATTAATAATACCGATTACTAATCAAAATGCGCTTTAAGTTCGTTTCACTTCTTAAAGCACTTTGATTATGTATCGGC
>JAIORY010000416.1 GCA_021107915.1 Bacteroidales bacterium
ATTTCGGGCATCAGGGCTTCAATAGCTTTTGAGTTTTCCTTTTTATTAACAACAGAGAGTTCTTTCAAATATTCAAGAATCCTCTCCTTCATTTCGTTAGCTGCCTTATTCGTGAAAGTAATTGCAAGAATATTTCTAAAAGAAGAAGGATTTTTAAGAACAATCTTCAGGTATTCTTTTACAAGCGTAAAAGTTTTGCCGGAGCCGGCGGAGGATTTATAAACAGTAAAACTCATTTGGCATTTTAAGAATGAAACAATACAACAAATTTAAAATAAATATTTAGCTATAAGAATTTTTTTCTGTTTTTTGACTGATATTTTTCGTATCTTTGTAATTAAAAAAGAATAAAAATGAGAACGATAAAATTACAAATACCAGATGAAGTCGATTTGAAAGAATTGGATTTTTCAATGATAATTGCATCAAAACTGTATGAGGACGGAAAATTGTCTTCAGGACAGGCTGCAAAGGTAGCAGGATTATCAAAGAGAACTTTTATTGAATTATTAGGCAGGTATGGAGTTTCCGTTTTTAGCACCTCATTATCAGACCTAAAATCAGATATAGCCAATGCTTAGAATTGTAATTTCCGATACAAGTAGTTTGATTCTCTTTCATAAGATTGGAGAATTGGATATACTTAAAAAGGTTTATAATAATATATCAACAACACCAGAAGTTGCAGAAGAATTCTTAGAACAATTACCGGAATGGATAAAAATTGAAAGTGTTAAAGATAAGAAATATCAAGAATTTTTGGAGACACAAGTTGATTCAGGTGAAGCAAGTGCAATTGCATTAGCAAAAGAAATGGATAAACCTTTACTGTTGCTTGACGATTTGAAAGCAAGAAAATTAGCAAGAAAATTAAATCTAAAATTTACTGGAACCCTTGGAGTAATTAACAAAGCAAAACAAATTGGTATAATTGATAAAATCAAACCTATTATTGACAAACTTCTTTCAACGGATTTTAGGATTTCAGAAAACATCATAAATGAATTGTTGAGAATAAACAATGAAATTGTAAACCAATAGTTGAATAAATAACCAAACTTTATTGAATCACCAATTTTCGCACTGCATAATCTTTTCCGGCTCTCAACATAAGGAAATATATCCCTTTTGGCATAGCATTTTTATCAACTGAGAAAGTATGTTTTTTTAAACCATTCTGCTCTCTGCCTTGAAATAAGGTTTTTACTTTTGTTCCAAGAATTGAATAAACCAACAATTCCACATCACAAACATCATCAACAATAAAACTAACAGAAAAGCTACCACTTGCAGGATTTGGATAAACTTTATAATTATATGCAGGGAATTTTCCCTCAGCAATGTCAGAAGGAATTGCACGTACAGAGTCAATATAAATAGCAGTAGCTGTATATCCCTCTTCTGTAATCTGAAGTAATGGTAAACCAAAATTCTCCCCCAGCCATTTGTATTCAGTAAACTGCCTGGAAATTGGAAATCCAACACCGAGAGAATCAATATAAATTGAATCGTATTGAAAAACCTCCGATTTTATTCGCAAAGTTTCAAAAGAACCATAAGGAGTAATAAGAGTGCCCCAACCATCAATTGTATTAATTCTATCTTTTGATCTTCCTAAAAACCCAAGATCATCAATGTTCAATTCAAATGAACTATTTGAAGAATACATATTTCCATAATTTACCGGAAAATCATAAAGAAGATCTGGTTCGGAATATTTTACAGGCAGAGGGATTGAATTGAAGGTACAGGCAAAACCCACATCTACAAATTTATCACTATTATTTTTATAATAATTGTATATCTCTGTGATTTCAAAACCAGGAATAAAATCAATTTCCGTGACAGGCATAGCAAGATTTGCAACAATATAAGGAATAAAAATGACCTGATATAATATGGGCGTATTAACAGAATTAATAAATGTATCTACTTTTTGTGATATAGCTACCATATCCGAAATATCCCATGTAAAACCCTCACCCGTCTGAGTATAATCGTATCCATTAAGTAAAATTGTTGTACTCGTTCTGATTGTATCATTTGCTTGCGGCATATCATCAGTTGTAATTGAGATTTGAGAAAAACCGCTATTTAGGATAAAAAATGCGATTGTCGTTATTAATATTCTTTTATTCATTTGTTTTGTGGGTTTTTGTGTTTTTGTGTTTTTGTGGCATTTTTTATTTTTTTGATTTTCGGAGGAGACTCATTACTCCATCATTTCTTTATTCCATCATTTTAGTCATTTTAAATTTTAGTCATTTTAAATTTTCAGTAAAATAACAATGATAAGGTTACTAACCTAAAAAAAGGTTAGCAACCTAAAATTTTAGTCATTTTAAATTTATTCATTCTTCTTTTTCTTTCTCTTGAAAAGTTCTCCAAATGTATTAAATTCTTTCCTGTAAAAAATCCCAACACCTTGTGTGTATGGCGACCTATCATCAAAAGCATTAATATCATAAATTGAATTTACATTTGAGCGATTAAATGCTTTCACTCTAAATCTGCCATCTGCTGTAAGCTTAACTTCAACATTCACATCTCCAACAATATTACTTGCATTTGATGATTTCTCATTTCCTGCAACACCAAAATTTCCATCTATTAATACTCTGTCATTAAACAATTGAGTTGACAAGGCAACCTCAAGTTCTTCTTCCGAAACATGATCTCCTTGCCGGTAATGAATTCCAACATCAAAATCCTGACTGATCTGTGACAACCAATTACTCAATTGATTAGATAAAATGTTAACGGAAGATGCTCCGATAGAACCTGCTGATGGTGTGTTATAACTAAAACTTCCGAGTACTAATAAGGATATCATTTGCTGATTCATCTGTACTTCGTTTGTTGTATCAAGTACTGAATAAACAGCTTGTCTTGTTTCATCATCAACATTTGGTAATTGAATAGTAAAGTGAATATCGGGATCGAATAATTGGTTTTTCAATTGAAGAATACAATTAACATTTATTCTTTTCCCGCTTCCGGAAGCAGAATCTATATTAAGTCCAAGTCCATCAATATTGGTTTTTACTTTATAAAGTGCTTTTATGTTAATATTTGCATCGTAAGGGTTGCCTGTCCACGAAATTATACTACCATCCATTATCTCAAATTGCCTGTTAATAAGATTTTGCATAGTAAAGTAAAATGTTCCTTTACGAATAGAATAATCTCCATTCATCTTAAAATCACTCTGTGGAGTTACAGATATTTTCATATCACCATTGCCTACAGCTTTTATCCTTCCAAGTTGAAACGGAAGATAAAGTTCAATCTCAGCATCAGGTGTTGCATTAATTTCAAGATTTAACCCAAACCCGGTCATCTTGACATCGTAAGTAGGTTGTTCGCTGGAAGTATCAGATGAATTAACAAAAATTATATAATCATTATCAGCAACATCAATATCATCACTTATCGGAATATTGACTTTTGTTCCTTTATCTGTTGAAGCTACAATATTCATTAAAATGTTATCAAAAGGACCTGTGATTTTAACAACACCACTTGCATTTGCTTTTCCATAAAAAATATGATTTTGATAAGAATTTGTATTTAAACAAGCAAGTCCTTGAGGTTCTATTTCGATATCCAAGAAGAAATCATTTAAATAATCATGAGTAATTTTTCCATTTGCAACAGCTTTATTACCGAGAGAATCATAAAGCACCATATCTTTAAAAACGATCTCATTCTTATTAAAATCAATCTGATGTGCAAAAGAATATGAAACATTCAGGTAATTAATCTTTGCCTCAGATCGCATAAGTTGCATATTTCCGGTAACATTCGGTTTCCCATTAACACTATTCAAATTTATTTCTCCTGAAGCAATTCCTTTCAATTTCGAAATAAACGCTGACACAAAAGGCGATAAAGCTCTTAAATTAAAATTACTTAATGAAATAAAATATTCATAATCAGTTGAATCACTATTAGGATAATAATTTCCATCAATAGATAAAATTTTACTTGTTCCAACATTTCCTACATTAAGAATTTCAACATTTGAATAAATAGATTGATTTTTATTATCCCAACTTGTATTCAGAACAGCATCACCAAGTTTTTCTTCATTAAAATAAAGATCTTTTATTTTTAAATCCATAAAGAAATATGGCGATCCGTAAACATCAAATAAACTAACCCCACCGGTAAGAATTCCATCAAAGTCAATTTTTGTACTTTTTATCAATGGATCAAAATTAGAAAATGACCAGTCTTCCAATTCAAGTGTAAGTGAGTCGGTTGGGCATTCAGAAATTTCGCCTTTAATACTAAATTTTTGTTTATCGCTGGTAATTTCAAAATCACTTATTTTAATTGAAGTAGAGTCTATTTTAACATAATTATTGCGACTAATGTTCCAAACAGAATTATTAATCCTAATATAAGCATTCGTAATTTTTGATTCGATTTTTTGCGAATTTTCAAATGCAAGAAAACCATCAATATTTCCATTATTTCTGCTCTTCACAATATCATCGTCCCATTTTATATTAAATATCAAACTATCACTTCTCATATTTGAAGTAAAATCAACATTTTCTATTGAAAGACCAAGGGTATCTTTTCCAGCGGGTTCTCTAAGAATAATATTTTTACTAGTGGTGTTTAAGATAAGCTTGTTATTGTTAGTGGTTCCGTTTAAAGTCAAGTCTTGATATTTAATTCCCTTGTATTCTATTAAAGTAGAATTTCCTTGCAGCTCGAAAAAATTCTGATCAAAATTAATACCCCCCGAAATTCTTGCATTTGGTGAAATAGATAAATCAGGATAAAAAACTTTTGTCAACTGATGAGTATTTTTTAGATCAATATTAAAACTCATTTTCTGATCGGAAATAAATGTATTTTTCTTTTCAGATGTCAATTCTAATGCACCGAGATATTTGGATATAAATTCACAAAATGCAGGGTATAAAGAGGCAAACAAAAAATTTCCATCAACCTTACAATTAACAAAATCAGATGTTAATTCTATGGATTTCAAATAAGCAGTGTCTTTAATTGTAACAAGACTAAGATTTTTTACAAAATATGTATTTCCTGCTTCCGAATACCTCGTGCTATCAATTGAAATTTTTCCTTCTATATCGTCAAGCTTATCGCCTACTAAGTTAAAATTCAAACATGTAGATAGTATCATGTCCGGATTGCGGTTAAAAAGTCCTAAATCATAAAGCTTAGCATTATTAATCTCAGAATAAAAATCGAATACAGGTACTTCTTTATTAAAATCAATTGTTCCATCAAAAGTTAAATCAATTTTCTCATCTTCAACTTTAAGCAACCCACTAAATTTCTTATTGGCAAACAAACCTTTAATATCAATTTTATTATAGTTATTACCTTTAAATTCAAGAGAATCAACATATCCGTTCAGTTCAACAGCAACAGATTCGGCTGTAAGCCCTGAGCCATTAAATTCTGTATTTAAATCCATTTTGCCAAAATAATCAGCAATATTCATAAAACGTCCGATATCAAAATCTCCGGCAAATATTTTTCCGAAATAATGAGTTGAACCGCTATTTGTTAAAAGCTCCATATTTGTTGAAACGCTTCCAATATCAGTACTTATTTCAGCCTTTGTTTTGAAATCATCAACAAATCCCGCAAAAGAACCTTTGACATTAACATCACCAAGAACCAAAAACAATTCAGGCAATTCTAAATATTTATCTTCACCAAAAACAGCAAAGTTCTTAAGATCGTAAAAGTTTGTGTTAAGATTATTTATTTTAAAATTAATTAGAGTTTTTTCAAAATACGGCAAGCCTTTCATAGAAATATCACCAACAAAATTTGTAGATTTCCCAAATGAAAATTTAAAATTATTTGCCGAAAAATCACTAATTGTTCCGGTAACTTCTCCTGAAAGTGTAAGTTTATTCGGCATTTCAAAAAGAGTGGGGCTAAAATATCCAAGATCATAAATGTCAAGTTTTGAATACCCTATCACCGTTTCTATTCTAATATTATTTATAAAATCTCCAAAGTCAGAATAATCATTATAAAGAAACTTTAAATTCATTGATATTTCTGAATTTGGAGTAATGAGACTCAGATGATCAATGACCAGATTTTTTTCAGATATTTTTATACCTCCTTTAAATTTATTAATCTCAAATCCACTTATTTCTTTCAAAGAAAAATTATTAATCCTACAATAAAGCGTTTCTTCATAAAAATTTATTTCATTTAAATCCAAATTGATAGAAGTAATCATTAGATTATTGAAATCAATTCCCTTTTTCTTTTTTTCTTTATTTAAATTAGAAAATGAAAACTGTGAATTATCCAATATAATATTATCACAATTTATTGCCCATTTTTTTTCATTAACATTTAATGAATCGAAGGAATTATTTGAAGATTTAAAATAATTCAACAAGAATTGTATGTTCAATGCTGTGTCATTTTTATATTTTTTCAGATTGAATATTGTCTCCTTAAAAGCAACTTCCTTGATTTCAAGAAATTTATTTTTAAAATTAACATTTTTAATATTAAAATGGATTTTTTCAGCATTCAAAATATTATTACCTTTTTTATCTTCAATTGAAATATCTTCAACAATAAAAGAAAGAGATAAATCAACAGCAAATCCACCAATTTTTATTTCAGCTTGTAATTCCTCGGAAATATATGCAGTAACAGATCTTGCAAGATATGATTGAACTATTGGACTTCGGAAAATGCTATACAAAGTCAAAATTACTGTGATTATTATCACAATAAAATAAAGCAATATTTTAATAATCTTTTTTTTGATAACTTTGTATTTTAAAATTCATTATTCAATTAGCATGAGCATATATATTTTGGGTATTGAATCATCTTGTGATGATACATCAGCTGCCATAATCAAAAACACCAACATCCTTTCTAATGTTATTGCAAACCAAGAGGTTCACAAAAATTTTGGTGGAGTTGTACCCGAATTAGCTTCAAGAGCTCATCAACAAAACATAATTCCCGTTATCGAGTCTGCTTTGCAAAAAGCAAAGATAAATAAAAATCAACTTAATGCGATAGCATATGCACGAGGTCCCGGACTTTTAGGTTCGCTTTTGGTCGGCACTTCTTTTGCAAAATCATTTGCTATGGGAATGAACATACCACTAATAGAAGTAGATCATCTTCAGGCACACATTTTATCTCATTTTATTACTGATGGAAAAAATGATATTCCCGGGTTTCCATTTTTATGCCTGACTGTTTCTGGAGGGCATAGCCAAATAGTTTTGGTAAAAGATTATTTTGATATGGAAATAATCGGGAAAACTATTGATGATGCTGCCGGAGAAGCCTTTGACAAAGCAGCAAAGATTATGGGTCTTCCCTATCCCGGTGGTCCCGAAATTGATAAATATGCAAAAAATGGGAATCCTAATGCTTTCAGTTTTCCTGAACCAAAAATTCAAGGACTCAATTACAGTTTCAGCGGATTAAAAACTTCTTTTCTTTATTTTGTTCGTGATAATTTAAAGCTAAACAAAAATTTTATTGAAGAAAACAAAAACGACCTATGTGCCTCAATTGAAGAAACTATTGTTAATGTTTTGATGAAAAAATTACAACGCGCTTCGAGAGAACAAAATATCAAACAAATTGCAATAGCCGGAGGAGTTTCAGCAAATTCTGTTCTACGAAAAAAATTAAAAGCAAACGAAGAAAAACTCGGATGGAAAGTGTTTATCCCAAAATTTGAATACACAACAGATAATGCTGCAATGATTGCCATTACAGGATATCTGAAATATAAAAGAAATATTTTATCTGATCAAAAATCTACTCCTTATGCGAGACAGGGAGGGAAAGGATAAGATTTATGATTTATGATTTATGATTTATGATTTATGATTTTAAATCTGAATTCTAAAATCTTAAATTGTTATAAAAACAATCATCCCCATAAAAACACACCCGTATCTTTATCCGGTTTTCTAACAAACTCATCGCCATCAAAAACATGAATTATCACTTCACAAACAAAAACAATATTGCCTTCGAGAAGATGACCACCAAAAGCTTTTCCGTTTTCATCGGCAAGAGTGATATGCGCATGAATGAATGGTTCCCCATCTTTGATTGAAATATTTCCGCTAAGATTTGTGATTTCAAAAAAACGATTAAATGAATTTACTTTATAATCACTTTTCTCATTATCATAAAACCCGATATTTGCTTTTTGTAAAGCTCCAATAGCTTCTATTTTTCCAAGACGAATATTATTCTTTTTACAAAAAGCAGTAATCTCTTTCAACAAATCTGAATTATACGGCAAGTTGCCCATTAATATTTTTTCAGATTTTACTTCTCTGATATTTGGCATCTTTTAAAAACTTGAAAAGGCTGCAACTAAAGCTGCTATTACTCCAACAATTACATACAATCCAACAAAAATAATTGTTATAACTCCAAGAATTTGATAATGTGTTCGGAGGTTTTTGAAAGCAAGATGCATATTCTCTGGTTCAAAAGTATTAAAAGCTCTTTTTGCAAAAACCGAAAATTTATACAAAAAGAAAACCGGGAAAAAATAAATGACAGCAATAATCAAATAAATAAACCCAAATAAAAATGGAGGAAATGTTGAGCCAAGCCTTTGCCCTGATAAACTTGAAATTAACGGACCAATTATCAACCCCAAAATTACTATTAAACCTATTCCAATAAAACCCAAAATCGAAAGGAAAAGAGTCCATTTTCTGGTGTCATTAATAACTTTCATTGTTTCATAATTTACTTCTACTTTTTTGTCGTAAAGATTTGTTTCCATAGTTTTTTGTTTTTGAAATTATTCTATTATAAATTGTATTATGTAAAATGGTTATTCTGTTTTTTGTAATTTTAGTGAAAATGATTAAATGCGAAAATGATTAAATGCTTAAATAAACAAATTATCTACAATCATTTAAGCATTCATTCAATCATTTTATCATTTATTCAACAATAGTAAATCTGCTTTCCTTTACAGGATAAAGTTTATTTCTATAACGATTGTAGTGCATATATTCCGGTGAACGAGTTTTAACAGCAAACTGTTTTTCTATCTCTTTATTCATCAAATAATCAAAAACATAGTCGGCATATAGTCCACCAAGATAAGCACCAAATTCATAAATATCATCAACTTTAAGCGAATCTATTGCATATTCATATTTTACACTTGAAGATAATAATGACTCACGAAAGTAACCATAAACATCATCCGACACATAATGATCGTCGTATAAAACTTCCTTCTTATCTTCAGAGGAATTTACCGTTGAAAGTTCAAGCCATGAGTAAACAGTAAGTGTATTCACATTTATATTTACATGATAAGCAAAACCTCCAAAAAAATCTTCATCAGTAATTTCCTTCAAATCTTCTTCAAGTTCGAGTTGCGAAATATTTAAAATATACGAAGGTGATTCAAGAGAAAGAAACACATCAAAATATTCTTCGGTATATGTATCAAATCCTAAGTTTTGAAATTCCTCCAACATATTATTAATATATTTCTCAATAAAAACTGAATCGGAAAGATATTGCATGAATTTGCTATTGTAGTACAACGAGGAATCTAAAGTATATTGATCCAAGCTGTCGGCATTTTCTATCTCGTGTTTTTTTAGATTTGTCATGTAAATGATATCCGGTGATATTACGAGAATTGATCCTTGTTTTTCTTTTTTCAGAAATTCTTTTGCAATCTTTTTCTCAGGAGTACAGGAAAGTAAAAGCTGAAAAACAGCTATGATTATTATGAGAATTATTATTCGTTGGTGTTTCATAAAGGTTATTAATAATTGTACAAATTGAAATGCTTAAATACGTAAATCATTAAATAATTTTAGTCATTTCCATTAAAACTCAAGAGACATTTGAGAATCATCCTCTTTCGATTCTATTTCATCTCCTGTCTCCTTTTTTGATTTCTTTAGTTTTTCTTCTGATATTTTTTCCTTTTTCACTTCCGGTTCCGGTAAAGTCTCTTTTTGTATTTCGATTTGCAATTCTTCTACACCGCTTTCTTCAATTTTATTTTCAATCATATCAACTTCATCAGAATGAATTTCATCTTCATAAGGCAAAGGATCAATTAGCTTAATTTTTTTAACACCATGTAAGGAAACGCGTTTACCTTTTGCTTTAAAACCCTTAACAGCAATAAACTCCTCAATATTAATCACTTCATTTTCGAGAGGTCTTTTTCTTTCAGAATTATCAAATTCAACTACAATTTGTGGTAAGTAATCAAAACTTAAAGCAATCAGCTTAGAAGCAGAATGTTCTCCAATAAAATCAAACACTCTATTTCCATTATGTTCCTGGTCAACAGTAAATCTTTTTATATACTGTTTTTTCGACTTTCCGTCAAAATAAACTGCTGAGATAATCATTTTCGGATCATACTTTTCAATTCTTATCATATCTTCCTCAAAATGAGTTGCAAGATCAAATCCGGCAAGTTTAAACACACCTGACTCCATAACAGTCAATATTTTATCATCACTTTTAAATGCTCCAATATATTTACCACGCTCATCAGTATTCAGTCTTTTAACAGTATCATCATACCAAATATCAATCGCACCAAGTGTAGAAACACCCTCTTCTTTCTTAACCACATTTTTGACTGCATGTCGCGTAATGATATTTCCTTTTGAATTACGTCCTTTTATAGCAAGATCACTAAAATCAAATTCAAAATTCAATATTTTTAATCTCGATTTTGGTCTCAAATATACTTTAATTACTTCCGCCTCTCCATTAGGATTAGCTGTAAAATAAATCACTTTGGTACCTTCCGATCCAATAGTAAGATCATATTCCTTGTCGCGGGTAATCGAAGTAACAGAAAAACGTTTTACATAAGTTTTTCCTCTTCTACCATCACGATAGATCATATTATAAATAGTACGATCATTACTTTTATTAAAAACATCAATATGTATTACACCTTTTCCAATAAAAGCTTTGTCAACAACTTTTGTAACCATAAAAGTCCCATCCTGCCTAAAAACGATAACATCATCAATATCCGAGCAATCGCAAACAAATTTATCTTTTCGGAGTGAAGTTCCTGCAAATCCATCTTCAATATTTATATAAAGTTTTTGAGTTGCAGCAGCAACCAGAGATGCCTGAATGGTATCAAAATTTCTAATCTCGGTTTTACGCTCGTGCCCTTTTCCGTATTTTTTCTTTATCTGCCTGAAATATGTAATGGTAAAATCGATCAAATGTTCAAGATGATTTTTCACCTCTTCCATTTCAGCTTCAATGCCTTTAATTATCTCATCAGCTTTAAGCGAGTTGTACTTCGAAATACGCTTGATTTTAATTTCAGTCAAGCGGATAATATCGTCTCTTGTAACTTCTCTGAGTAATTTATCTTTAAAAGGATCAAGACCTTTATCAATGGTTTTGATTATTGATTCCCAGCTTGTACATTTCTCAATATTGCGGTAAATTCTTTCTTCAATAAAAATTTTCTCTAATGAAGAAAAATGCCATTGTTCCTGCAATTCGTCAAGTCTAATTTCCAACTCCTTTTTCAGAAGAAAAACTGTTTTTTCAGTAGAAATATTTAATATGCTGTTTACATCAAGAAACTTAGGAGTACCATCCTGAATAATACATGAATTTGGCGAAATTGAAATCTCACAATTTGTAAAAGCATAAAGTGCATCAATGGTTTGATCGGGAGACACTCCGGGTGAAAGATAAATAAGTATTTCAACATTTTCGGCAGTATTATCATCAATTTTCCTTATCTTAATCTTACCTTTTTCGTTAGCAGATAAAATAGAATCAATTAAATTAGAAGTTGTTGTTCCAAAAGGTATCTCATTAATCACAAGAGTTTTTTTATCTTGTTGAGAAATTTTTGCTCTCACTCTTACTTTACCACCACGTAATCCTTTGTTATATTTCGAAAAATCTGCAAGTCCGCCATTCTGAAAATCAGGATATATTTCAAATTCTTTTCGCTGCAATATTTTAATTGAAGCATCAATAAGTTCATTAAAATTATGTGGTAATATTTTTGAAGCCAGTCCAACTGCAATACCTTCAACACCTTGAGTTAGTAATAAAGGAAATTTTACAGGTAATGCAAGTGGTTCTTTATTTCGACCATCATAGGAAGATTTCCATTCGGTAGTTTTAGGATTAAAAAGAACTTCAAGGGCAAATTTTGATAAACGAGCTTCGATATATCTTGGTGCAGCTGCACGATCACCTGTTGCAACATTTCCCCAGTTTCCCTGAGTATCAACAAGCAAATCTTTTTGTCCGAGTTGTACAAGTGCATCACCGATAGAAGCATCACCATGAGGGTGATATTTCATAGTATGACCGATTATATTGGCAACCTTGTTAAACCTGCCGTCATCAAGATCTTTCATTGCATGAAGTATCCTGCGATGAACAGGTTTAAGTCCGTCATCAACATTAGGAACAGCTCTTTCAAGAATTACGTACGAGGCATAATCCAAAAACCAGTTTTCGTACATACCGGAAATATGGATGGTTTTATAATCTTCAGAACTCTGTTCCTGATC
>JAIORY010000109.1 GCA_021107915.1 Bacteroidales bacterium
AGATAATACTCGCCAACATAAGCTGCGTTGAGCAGTACAACAAATGATTTTATTTGCCCTGATTTCAGATTGAAATATGTATAAACTCTATCATCCCGAATATCCTGATATTTGGGTTGATCCATTTCGTGAGTTGTTCCCACTCCATACATTCGAGTATTATGAATTTCCCAACCTGAAGGGAAAATCTGAGTTATTGCCATTTCCTTATAATCACCCATTATACCCGGATTTTTCACGGTAAGTATTGCTTTAAAATCTGTTCCCTGACTTATGGAGCTAACATCAATTTCGTTTCCATCCAAAGTTCGATATTTAATATCCATTGTGAGATTGTTGTTTTCAGCCGGCAGAGTGATTTCAACTGGAGTTCCTTCAACATACAAATTGACATAAATAATTGAATTTCCTTTATTTTTAATTTTCGTTTTAAAACTCTTGACATCAGACAATTTTTTCTGAAACTGTTTGATTGATTTATCAGTAAGAATTTCTTCTGAATCATCAACGAAGGAATATTCAAAATCCAGTTTATTATCCGTTATTTCGGTATCACCGGCAAATTTCGCCATTGCCACTAAACAGTATGCAGTAGTTTGAGTACTCATCCATCTACCGGAACTTAGTTTTCCTGAAATCATTTCCATAAGAGGAATAGCATCATTTTGTTTTTTCAAGATTGAATATGTTTCCAGAATCATGGCATGATCGCGTGTAGTTGAGCCATAAGTATATGAAAGTTCATGATAATCTTCAAGTTCCCAATTAAGATTTTCAATCATGGTGAGAGCAATATTTTCTTTCCCGGCAAGGGCATAAGCAGCAGCCAGACGCCATTTTGCTTGCTTGCTTAAATTTTGTAATTCCCGCAAACGGTTCATAGCTCCAATCTCAGCTTTTCCTGCCAAAGCAAGAGTATATAAACGATACGCCTGATCGAGCATTGTCCAATTGTAATTATTGTACGACCAGTTTCTTGCTGTTTGACGCTGATATGAAAGCCAGTTTTCTTTTAAGCCAATTGGCAAGGAATATCCTTTTTTCTCAGCTTCGAGCATAAAATGACCGGCATAACTTGTTCCCCAAGGACTAACAATATTTTTTCCCGGCCAATAACCATAACCACCTTCGGGAAGTTGAAATGAGAGAAAACCTTCTAAAGCAGCTTCCACATTTGTCTGAATTTTGTTTTTCATTAAATCGCTAACCTCCATAACCGAAGACAAAAACAACTGTGGGAAAGCAGCAGAAGTTGTTTGCTCAATGCACCCGTGAGGATATCTAAGCAAATATTTCAAACGGCGACCAAAATCAATCGGTGGAATATTAGATACTTCCAGACTTGCATTATTTGTACCTTTAATTCCAAAAACATCTGCATCCATCTCCCAGTCTTCACCGGGATTAACTATAGCAGAAAAGGTTTCAGTAATCGGTGGATTTGCTGCACGCACGTCCAATTCAATTTCATATTCGGCTTTCTCATCTCCCGAAACAGCCGAAATTTTAACTTTAGCAATTCCCAGATTTTTAGATACATTCAAGTCAAAGCTAAGGTCTAATTCTCCGGTTTCTGTAATATTTATAATTTGCTCCGAATTACCAACGACAGTAAAAAACTCATTTGTTTCCACAGAAACATTGACCTTTTTTATTTTTTCATCCATGGTAAATAAAGAAACCGGCAACTTTAGTTTTTCATTTGGCCCGACCACACGAGGCAAAGTAGCCAATAACATTAACGGGTTTTTCACTTGCGTAGATTTATCTGCAAATCCATAAGCTCCGGCATTACCTGCCACTACCATAGTTCGCACTGCACCAATATATTTTGGAAGTTGAATATTATGAGTATTTGTTTTGTTGGGTTTCAATGTAAACGGACCAATAAATTTTACCACAGGTTTAAATCTGTTGGCTTTCTTTTTACCAGTATTAATCAATTCTTCATCACCACCAATTGCAAAAACTTGTTGAATCTCACCACCATAAGCTCCCAAAACCAAATCAAATAAATCCCATGTTTTCACGCCAAGTGCTTCACGAGCATAAAACGTACTCCATGGATCTGGAGTTTTAAAACGAGTAAGGTCGAGTAATCCTTCATCAACAATTGCAAGAGTGTAAGTCATTGTTTTACCTGTTTGTTCTTTCACTTTCACAGTAAATTTCTCTTCCGAACGAAGCTCATCCGGCATCTCAATTACAGGATTCAATATTGTTGTTTTACTTTCCACAAACAATGGAATTACACCATAAAGTCGAATTGGTAAATCATTAAGTGTTTGATTATGTGGCTGCACCAATGTAATATTTACATAGATATTTGGCACCATTTCCTCGCTTACTTTAAACTCAAATGAAGTTTCTTTTTCATTAGTATTTACCCAGAACATATTAATCACGCGGCTTCCATTTTCTAAGCTCACCAAGGCTCTTCCGCCTTTGGTACTTGGAAATGAGATTTTAGCTTTTTCACCTACATTATATTTTTCCTTGTCGGAAGAAAACATTAACATACTGGCACCACCCGGGTTATCTCGTTGACTGCGACCTGCCCAGCCCGGCCAATCCACATAAACTGTTTTACCACAGCTATGACCGGCTGCATCAGTTATTCTGATTAAATATCGACCCCATTCGGGATATTTAATTTCGAAACCAATATCGCATAATCCATTTTTATCTGTAGAAATTGTTTTTTTGAAAATTGGGGTATGCCGGCTTGTTCCGGCATAAGAAGCAAGATTATCATAAGCTGATTCCCACCACCAACGCCAGTTTACTTTATAAATTTTTACTTTCAGGTTTTTTCGGGAAACCGGTTTTCCATCTACATCAACAGTAACTACTTCAACTTTATGTATTTTATCGGTCAAAAGCATTCCCCTGATTTTGTCACCTTTTGGAGTTTTTAAGCCCACATAATAATTATACGGTGCATACGGAATTGAAAACTGATCGATACTAAACTCACCACCTTCCTCAAAAACACGAGTAAGAAAAGTAGCTTTTAACATCCCTGATGTATTGTTGCCGATGTTAAAGTCTGCAAGAATTTTAGCATTTCCTTTATCATCAATTCTATCATCGAAAATTGTAAATTCCTCGGTATCGAATGAAGTTGTCGGATCATCAAAAATATAATCCTTAAAACGATCAAATTTGGTTTTAATCTCGCTAAGTTTAGCATCAACCTGAGCTTTAAGATTTTTGGCTATTGCACCGTGAAGCCATTTTACATTAAGATTTCCTGAAATTTTATCGGTTTTTGATGTTAGCTTTTTCGTGCCAAAATCAATCTTTATTTTTAATCTGTTTGGTTTAACGGTTTCGATGCGAAGAGGCTTGGTAAAAACTGTTCCACCAACTCTAATTTTTGCACTCCAGGTACCTGTAAGTGCATCAACATCGGTGGCTGTTTTAAAAGAATAAAAGCCATTTTCCCCTTCAGTGGTTACCAATCGTTTTACTATCTGCCCATTTGGATCATACAATTCAAAAATTACCGGATGATGTTCAGGTAGTATTTCCCTTTTATCTTCCAAAATAAAACAAACAAATAAAGAATCTCCGGGACGCCAAACGCCACGTTCTCCGTAAACATAACCCTTGATACCTTTTTGAACTACTTTTCCTGAAACATCAAATTTACTTAACGAAAGTGACGAGCCATCATTAAGTTTTAAATAGCCACGTTGCTTGCCTTTTTTTGCTACCAACAAGAAAGGTTTCTTATCAAAATTAATGGTGACTAAGCCCTTATTATTTGTTTTCTTTTTATTGATCAATTGTTGTTGATAATTATAAATCTCAACATGAACGCCACTTAGGGGTTTTGCAGAATTCAAATCAGTTACAGCAATAATCAGATTTTTATCAGAACCTGATTTTGCAATAATTCCCAAATCAGATGCAAGCACATTTCGCGAAACTTTCTTATTTACGTAATAAGCCTTATGACAGGGATTATCACGTTCGCGCCAGTTATAATAATAATAACCGTAGTAATAATAATCTTCGGCAGCATCCCAGTAACTTTGCTCTTGTTCATCCGAATCATCCCATTCTTCTACCGTATTTTCATTAACTTCGAGCGACTCCTCACAAGGATATAAAGAATACGCTTTTTTGAAACTTAACTCAATTTTGTAAATAGCTCCCGGGTCGGTTTGAATCAACTCGGAAAGGTCGATTGAAAAAGCATTCCACTGACCGTAATCAATTACATTTTGAGAAATCAATTCAATCTTTTTCTTCAAAATTAATCGACCGACACGTTTTAGCTGATAATCACCTTCAAGATTATTTATTTGTAAAAACTGTGCAATATTGTCTTCAAAAATCTTCACAACTTTTACATCAACTGCATTAAGATTAACAGTTTCAAAAGGGAATTTAAGACCTTGAGAATTTGGCATAATTACACCATTTCCAATTAATCGAATCTCCGGTTTGATAGCTTCAAATGTTAATTCCTGCACAATTCTTTTTTTAATTTTATATGAATTTGCATTTAGAATACCACGCTCCACAATTACTTTTTTCGAGCCTGTAAAACGTTCAGGTGTATAAGCTTTTATTTCGTTGCCGTCAATATGGAATCGTAAATCTTTTTCGCCTTTAATACGAATTAAACCACGCAGATCTTGTGATTTAAGGATGGGGTCACTAAATCGTAAAAGTATGTGTTGGTCCGGTTGTTGGACAACAACCATTTGCATAAGTTTAAAATTGTTGATTGAGGGTATTTCAAAAACTTCTTCGGTATCTTTAATGTTAATTGTGCTTCCTTTTATCAATAATTTTAATTCTCCATCTTTTTCTTCTCTTGCAATATTTTCTGCAATCAGAGTATGTAACCGCTTAATATTGTCATGTTTCCATTTTAGTTCAATTGGGGAACCATTGTAAGCGGCACTTACTATTTTTTCTAATATTTGATTTTCAATATAATCGCTACTCGAAATAGTAGCTTTAAATTGATTGTTGGATAAATCATCATTAGAATATGGTTTAAGACTTGTACTTTTAATTGTAATTTGTTGATGGCTCGTTTGAAACTGAAATTTGAATTCCTTGTATTTTTCAGGCACTTCTTTAATTTTCTTTAAGTAAAATTCAGATTCATATAAAGTGCCATAAGGTAAAAGCTTATCAGGACGAAACTCAATTGTTCTGTTATCAACCCAATATGATTTCCCATTAATTGCGGGATTAAATTTGAATAATTTTTTATCAAGAGCTTGTCCGCTTTCTACTTTATAATTTATCGGGGAAGCCAGTTTTAAACGAATATTTGACTTTACTGAAATAATTCCTGAAGTATATCCGGAAACATAACTGCTAAAACCCGGATCAATTTTTACCGGTGGAGGGATTTCTTTTGGAGATTTTAAAATAAAAATAAAAATAGCTGCAATGACAATTACAGCTACGCTTGCGGCAATAATGATGTTTTTTTTCATGTGTTTATATTTTAGTTATTCGTTTAAAATAATTGTTTGATTGACTATTTATTTTTCAAATTATACTTTATCCCAAAATTAAAATTTAACCAACCAATTAAGCATTTAGAATATACTCCATCTAATCCACATTTATCGAAACTTGTAATTTCAGGGTGAGTTGACAAAGAAATTGATATTCGTTTTGATATTATTTCTTTTAACTCGAATTCAATTAAGAATCCCATGCCAATTTTATTATTCCTCGAATACTGAGATTGATAATCGCCGGCATTTAAATTTTCATTTTCTAAACGATGTATTTGTTCTTTAATGAGAAAATAATTGATCCCGATTTCCGGTCCAATATATAAACTTGATTTTGGATAATTAACTATTTTAAAAGCATAATTCATTTTAATTACAATCCTTTGATTTTCCGGTTCAACTTTCTTTATATATGTAGAAATTCCATCGATCAATGAGCTATATATTTCACTGTAATTTGAATTACAAAAACTGTGTTGAAATGTAAAACCAAATTTATTATTCGATTTAATATAATGATTATATCCAAATCCATATCCATAGTTGCTTTGGAATTTGTTATAATCACTTCCTGAATATGTTGTAAAAAATTCGAGTTCTTGTGCAGATAATTGCAAAACTGAACTTAAAATTAGAATTATAGAAATTATTTTCTTCATGTTCTATCGGTTATTTATACTTGATTGTAACTGGGAAATTCATACAATTTTTTCAAAAAAACCTTTGCAGTTAAATTTAATAAATCAAATTTTTCTTGCTTTTATACTATCATTATTGATGACATTAAGCATATACATTCCTTTCGGACAAGCTGACATCAACAAATAATAATTGTTTGTTTTCAAAAAATTGAAAAGTATTTACCGATAAAATTAACAAATTTTCTTGAATGGTATATTCGCGGCATTATTTCTATTTCAATAATTATAAAATTATTCGTATTTAATAGAATCAACAGGATTGTTTATAGCTGCTTTAATAGAATGGAAACTGATTGTAATCAATCCTATCAGTAGTGATAATATTCCTGCCCACAAAAATGCCTGTATTGAAATTGATGTAGAATAAATAAATGAAGTTTCAAGCCACTCTGATAATCGCCACCATGCGAGAGGAGCAGCAATTACAAATGCGATTCCGATTAACATAAAAAATTCTTTATATAATAACATAAGAATATTTGGAACAGAAGCACCAAGTACTTTTCTGATACCGATTTCTTTTGTACGGCGTTCAGCAACAAAAGATGACAAACCAAGCAAACCAAGCAATGCAATAAAAATAGTTAGTAATGTGGCTATCCTAAAAATGACTCCCAGTTTTTTCTCAGCTTCATACATTTCATCCCAGGTATTTTCCAAAATACGATAATCGAAAGGTCGGTTTGAACCAAACTCCCGCCATTTATCACCAATTATTTCGAGTGTTTCAGGGAGATTATTACCGGTAGTTCTAAGACTGAGTAAACGCTTAGGTATATCATTATGCAAAAACATCATCATAGGTTGTATTTCGTTGTGCAGAGATTTAAAATTATAATCCTCAATAACACCAACAACTTTCATCATTCTACCCTCGTTTCCTTGAAGATCGAATCCCCAGTTGATCTTTTTTCCTAATGCCTGATTGCCCCACCCGAAAGCTTTGGCTGCTGTTTTATTTATCACAACAGCTTCTTCAAGATCGGTTCCCATATCTTTTCTAAAAAAACGACCTGTATCAAGTGCAATTTGATATGTCTTTAGATAATTATAATCGGGAATACAAATTATCATTGTTTTTTCGACCATTGCCGTATCCATCTCCACCTTCACAACCTGAATCCATCCGTTTTGACCGGGAATGCCGATTGAATAACTTGCATCGGTTATATTGGGATTTTGCAATAATTCCTCTCTGAAAGATTCCGATTTTCGGATAAAAGCGGTATCCTGAAGCTCCAGAATAACCATATTATCTTTGTTGAAACCAACATCTTTATTCATCAGAAATTTTATCTGATCAGAAACAACAAATGTGGCAATTATCATGGAAATAGCAATCCAGAATTGAAATACAACAAGAAATTTTCGTAAGCCTGTGCCTTTTTTCTTTCCTCCAATAATAGTTCCTTTAATAACGGTAACCGGTTTGAATGATGACAAATAAAATGCAGGATAGCTTCCTGATAATATTCCTACCAAAAAAGTAACACCAACAATCACGACAAGTAGAATAGGATCGGAAAAAAGATTGAAAGACAGTTCCTTGCCGGATAAAGTAATAAAATTTGGTAAAAACATAAATACAAGAATAATAGCAATTATTAGCGCAATAGTTGTAATCAATAATGATTCGCAAATAAACTGTATAATTAATTGCGAGCGATAAGCACCGGCTACTTTTTTAATTCCAACTTCTCTTGCACGTTTTGCAGATCGCGCTGTAGCCATGTTCATATAGTTGATGGCAGCAAGAATTAACACTAAAAGTGCAATAGCAGAAAAGATGAAAACATAGGTCATATTTCCTTTTGGCAAATCTGCATCTAAACCTTTAACAAAATGGGTTTCTTTTAAAGGTGTTGAAAGTAATTCAAAATCCGCATTTATCATATCTCCGATTGGGCGCATATATTTGTCATAAAATCCATCAAACTTATCGTGAATAGATTGCATATTTGTGTTTTCTTTCAATAGCACATAAGAATAAACTCCAATATTCCAAAAGCGAAGAGGTTCCATACTATTGAAATCTTCTTCCCCAACAATATGTGCCAGAGTACTTGCAGAAATTAAAGCCTCAAAACGCAAATGTGAATTTAGTGGAAGGTCTTCAATTACACCGGTTACTTTATATTTACGTCCTGATTCTGATTCAATAATCTGTCCGATAGGATTATCCTCTCCAAAATATTTATTTGAAATAGATTCAGTCAGCACAACAGAGTTTGGCTCAACAAGGCATCTTTTTGAATCTCCCATAAGCATTTTATGTGTAAACACTTCAAATACGGTTGAATCAGCAAAATAAAAATGATCCTCAAAATATTCTTTATCACCAATAGTAAATGAAGTACGATCAACATTATTAAACCTTACAAAACTTTCAACTTCAGGATATTCAATTTTTAGTGCCTGGCACATCGGCATAGGCACGATAGCAAAAAGATCAGAATTACCGGAAATTGTAAAATGAGATTCTACACGATAAATCCGGTCAGCTTTTTCATGGTAAGCATCGTAACTAATCTCGCTTTTGATATAAAGAAAAAGGAAAATAAAAACAGCAAGACCTATTGAAAGACCCAGTATATTAAGAAAAGAGTAAAATTTACTGCGTATTAAATTTCTGAATGCAGTTTTAATAAAATTTTTAAACATGACTTTTTTATTTTAGGTTCTACTGTGTTTTTTAATGATAAACTAATACTTTATGGTTCTACTAATAAATTTATTTATAATGATAAAATGTTGCAATGCTTAAATGCTTAAATATTTCATAACAATAATTATTATAGGACGCTTGCACGGATATTTTCGGTAACAATTTGTCCATCGAAGAGTCTCACAATTCTGCTGGCATATTCGGCATCTCGTTGCGAGTGTGTTACCATAATTATGGTTGTTCCATTATTGTTGAGTTCTGAAAGAAGATTCATCACCTCCTCGCCATGAGCGGAATCGAGGTTTCCTGTTGGCTCATCAGCAAGAATAAGATGCGGGTTTGCAACAACTGCTCTGGCAACTGCTACCCTTTGCTGCTGACCTCCTGAAAGTTGGAGCGGAAAATGTTTTTTCCTGTGGATAATTTTCATTTTTTCAAGAACCTCTTCAACACGTTTTTTTCTTTTCGATGATGACCATCCCAAATAGATCAATGGCAGTTCAACATTTTCAAAAACATTCAATTCGTCAATTAAGTTGAAATTTTGAAACACGAATCCTATGTTCTGTTTTCTTAATATTGCTCTTTGTTTTTCAGAATAGTTTGAAACTTCCTTATCCAGAAAAAAATACTCTCCCCGAGAAGGATTGTCCAGCAAACCAAGGATATTTAACAAAGTTGATTTACCGCATCCCGAAGGTCCCATTATAGCAACATATTCGCCACTTTTTACTTCAAATGAAACTTCGTTCAGAGCAGTAGTTTCTACCTCATCAGTTCTGAATTCTTTGATTAAATTAATTGTTTTTATCACGATTTTTTGTTTTTAAAAGGTTATTATACTTGTACGGAACAGAATTGCATAATTTTCAGTTTTATTTTGTACCGCATAACTAATTCTTAAACAGCTATGCTTCGCAAACCTGTCAAGAATTAGTATAGTTTAGACGATACTGAGCTTTTAATTGTTACATTTTAGTTTTTAAAAATAAGTTTGTCTTTATCACCAAAGGTTTTATAAGAGGAAACAATAACCTTTTCGCCTACTTGCAAACCTTCCATTATTTCATAGTAATTAGTATTTTGCCTGTTGATTTTGATATTACGTTTAATTGCAAATTCTTCTCCCGGGTCAACAACATAAATCCAATTTCCTCCGGTTTCCTGAAAGAAACCTCCTCTTCTAATAATAATTTGGTCTTGTGCACTACTAAATATTAATTTGATTTGTAATGTTTGACCACGTTTTATGTGTTCAGGAGCTTCATCTTTAAATAACATATCAACCTGAAAAGAACCATTTGTAACATCAGTGTATATTTTATTGATAAATAATTTATAGGTTTTACCTGCAAAATCGAATTCTGCTGTTTGCCCAACATAAACTCTTGAAATATATCTTTCGTCGATATTGGCTTCAAGTTTATAACCATCATCTTTATCAATTTGTCCGAGATGTTGTCCAATAGATTTTGTTTCACCTATCTCAACATCAAATGAAGAAAGCACACCATCGGTAGGAGCTTTAACATAGGCATTCTCCATATTTTTTCTTAACAAATGAAGATTATCATTCATTCTTTTTAGTGAAGTTTTTATATCCTTTATTTGCTCAACCGTAGCAATAGAGTCAATTTTCTGAAGTTTTAAAGAAATTTCAAGTTGTTTGAAAGTAAATTGATAATCTCTTTCCACATCTTCAAATTCTATTTCAGGAATCACTTCTTCAGCATAAAGTTTCTTCTTTCTCCCAAAATCTCTTTTTACCTTATCGATTTCATAATTAAGCTGAACAATCTCTTTTTGTCTTAAATACTTATTCTGTTCCAAATTTAGCCGGTTGGTTTGAAGTCTATTCATTTCTCCCAGCATTCTGGTTTCCTGCTCCATGTAATTCAACTCCATTTGTGTATTCAAAAGCTTTAATATTGTATCACCTTTATAAAGATTATCACCATCTTCCATAAATACATTTTCAACTACTCCTCCCTGTACTGCATCAATATAAACAGTTGTTTTTGGATATACCACACCATCAGTAGGAATAAATTCCATAAATTTATCAAACCTGACTTCTGAAATTGACAATTGGTTTTTATCAACATAAAGCCGCGAAGACTTATCCCTGAAAAACAATAAGTAAATGATTAAAAACCCAAATACGCTGATAAAAAAAATCGTCAAAATCTTTTTTGTCGTCCACTTTTTTTTCTCAATTATTCTATCCATAGTATTATTTATATTTTTATTATTAACATTAATTCTTTACTAAATGTATGCCAATGATTATAAATGTCTGCATATTAAAACAGTAGGCGCATAATATTATCGCAATACGAACAAAACTGAACAGTATCGTTCAGTATCTTGTACACATGTGAACAATATATTTTAATTTGCAATTATATATATATTTTGTTATTTATTCACAATATGGTTCTATTGTTATGTTTCATGAGTTTAATTATAAAATTTTTTCATTTGTTTATATTTTTATAGTTGATTTATTTTTAGTTGACTTTTGGCTATTAGCCTTTAGCTTTTGGTTGTTTTTTTCTAATAGCTAACAGCCAATAGCTAACAGCCAATAGCATATATAATCATGCTCCTGTGTGTTTAAAATTAATCATGGGTGTTTCCATTTATCCTGTCAATGTTTATTAAAGATTTGACATAATCTAAATATTTTTATACATTTGGCTAATATTTTTTTAAATTAATCTCAAAAACTTAGCTTTATGAAAAAAACAAATTTTTACTTTATGCTATTTATAGCATTTTCCATCATCGGTTTTACCGGATGTGACTTTATTAATAATGGAGACAAATCAGAAAATGATGAATCCTCAATTGCCTTACTAAAACAACGTCCTGAATCACCGGTAATAATGAAGATTACAAAGTACAAAACAGATCCTTTAGATACATTAGGTGCTATTTTAAAAGCTGAGATTTTTAATGAAAAAGGATTACGCATTGAATTTATTGGTTATGATTTTTATGGTAGCGGAAAAGAAACAGATCGCACAAAATACGAATATGATGAAAATGGAAACCTTATTACAATAAATGAAGATCCGGATGAGGCAGGTACTACCGAAACAAAAACTTATGATAAGGAAGGACGAGTAAAAACTTATACATGGTCAAGACCTAATGGACAAGGTGCCTCAGAAGAAAGATTTTATAATGAAAAAGGAGATGAAATTGAAATCAAGTATTATGATGTAAATAAAAAGTATGATTTCTCAAGAGTTTATGAATATATCTATGATGAAAAAGGAAATACAATTTCTGAAAAAAAATGGGAAAAATACTCAGATGGAACAGCTGATTTTTTGAGTTATCATGTTACAATGAAATTTGATGAAAATGGCAACGAAATTGAGAAAAATTATTTTAGAGAAGATGGCTTTGTTTATACCAAAAAAGTTTTAAAGTATGATGCTTTTGGTAATATGGTTGAAATGATAGAATACGAAAAAGATGAAGTAGCATACAGAGATGTGAACCTATACAATGAATATGGAGAACTTGTGAAGGCAATGGTTTACAGTGGTATGGATTTGTTAAATTACACCAATACTTACAAATATGATAAGTATGGTCATAAAATTTATATGATGTATGTTCATGAAGACGGAGATGCTTGGGGAGAACGTACTGTTTATGAGTTCTATTAAT